>JAFGSH010000087.1 GCA_016934695.1 Deltaproteobacteria bacterium | reverse complement strand
GTTATCTTTTCCACAGGAAGTCTCTCGCCGATGATGCCGGTGGAGGCCACGAGAACAAGCCCTTCCTCTATCCCCATCCTCCCTGATATGGCCCTCGACATGGCAACGGCATCCCGGTACCCCTCTTCGCCGGTCGCCGCATTGGCATTGCCGCTGTTAATAACAACGGCCTGACTTCGGCCGCCTTTGATCCGCTCCAGATCGAGGATGACCGGGGCCGCCTTGAAACGATTGGTGGTGAAGACACCCGCCGCCATGGCGGGGACCTCCGAAAAGATCAGGGCAAGATCCCTCCCCCCTCCGCTCTTGATCCCGGAGGCAACCGAATTCCCCGAGAACCCCGGAACCTGGATGGTGGTATGCATCGTCGTCTTCATCACCGTCACCTGCCACAGCAATGCTTGTATTTCTTCCCGCTGCCACAGGGACAGGGGGCGTTTCTCCCTATCTTCTCACCCGCCCGCTTGACGGTGGCCGGGGCCGCTCCTCCGTCCCCCCTGCTCAGCACATAGTCCCTCTTCTGCTGTTCTTCGATCTGTTTCACCTCTTCATCGGTCTGCACCTGGACGATACAGAGTTTCTGGAGGGTATCTTCCTTGATACGATACACCATCTCCATGAACATATCGTATCCCTCTTTCTGATACTCCCTGACAGGGTCCTTCTGGCCGTACCCGCGCAGACCGATTCCCTCCTTGAGATGGTCCATGCCGAGGAGGTGATCCTTCCAGTGGGAATCGATGGCCTGGAGCATGATGACTCTCATGATGTACCTCATGAGGTCCCCGCCGAATCTCCTCTCCTTATCGCGCAGCAGCGCCGTAACGTCGGAGGTGATCGTCTCGATGATCTCTTCCCGGCTCATTCCCGACCGGTCCGCATTATCGAAGGCGCGTTTTATGTAGAATTGTTTGTATACGGCGTCACTCAGGCCCTGGAGATCCCATTCGTCCGGCCGGAGCTTCTCGTCCAGATAGTCGTACACCAGATCCTCGACGATCTCCTGCAGCATATCGTTGACCGTCGGCCACAGATCGCTTCCATCGAGAACGCTCCGGCGCTGCTCATAGATCACCTGCCGCTGCCGGTTCATCACGTCGTCATACTCGAGAAGGTGTTTGCGTATCTCGAAATTCTGCCCCTCCACCCGCCTCTGGGCACTCTCGATGGCCTTACTGATGAGATTGTGTTCGATCGGCTCTCCTCTCTCCACGCCGATTCGGTCCATCACGGACGATATCCTCTCGGCCCCGAATATCCTGAGGAGATCATCCTCAAGTGAAAGATAGAACCGCGACGACCCCTTATCCCCCTGCCTGCCTGATCTCCCCCTGAGCTGGTTGTCGATGCGCCGGCTCTCGTGACGCTCGGTCCCCAGGATATGGAGACCGCCCAGATCGGCAACACCCTCCCCCAGCTTGATGTCGGTGCCTCTCCCCGCCATGTTGGTGGATATGGTAACGGACCCCGGCTGCCCGGCCTGGGCGATGATCTCAGCCTCTTTCTCGTGATTCTTGGCGTTCAGGACATTGTGCCTGATTCCCCTTTTCGAGAGCTGTCTGCTGAGGAGTTCCGATTTTTCAATGGAGATGGTCCCCACCAAGACCGGCCGATTCTGACCATGCAGAGTCTTGATCTCCTCGATGGCGGCCTCAAACTTCTCCTCTTCCGTCTTGTAGATGACATCCGGATTGTCGATTCGTATCATCGGCATATTGGTGGGAACGACAACCACATCGAGATCATAGATCTTCTTGAACTCCGTCGCCTCCGTATCCGCCGTTCCGGTCATTCCAGCCAGTTTCTCATACATTCGGAAGTAGTTCTGGAAGGTTACAGAGGCCAGCGTCTGATTTTCCCTCTCTATCTTGACCCGTTCCTTCGCCTCAAGGGCCTGATGAAGTCCGTCGCTGTACCGCCTGCCGGGCATTACCCTCCCCGTGAATTCATCCACGATGATGACCTGCCCGTCCTTGACGAGGTAATCGATATCTCTTCTGAAGAGAGTATGCGCCTTCAGTGCCTGGTTGACGTGGTGGAGGATCTCCATGTTCTGGGGTTCATACAGATTCTGCACATTGAGGAGTCGCTCCGTCTTGGCCACTCCCTCCTCCGTCAGGACCACCGTCCGGCTCTTTTCGTCGATCGTGTAATCCTGATCCTTTCTCAGATGGGGAATAATCTGATTGATCCGGTAATACTTGTCGGTGGACTCTTCGGAGGGCCCGGAGATAATCAAGGGAGTCCTCGCCTCATCGATGAGGATGCTGTCCACCTCGTCGACGATGGCGTAATAAAAGTCCCTCTGTACATACTGTTCGAGCTGAAAGCTCATGTTGTCGCGCAGGTAATCGAATCCGAACTCGTTATTCGTCCCGTACGTGACATCGCAGCCGTAGGCGCTGCGCCTCTCGACATCATTGATCCCGTGGACGATGACGCCGACGGAAAGCCCAAGAAACTCATAGATGGGCCCCATCCAGTTCGCGTCCCTCTTCGCCAGGTAGTCGTTCACGGTCACCACGTGACCCCCCCTGCCAGCCAGTGCATTGAGGTAGACCGGCATTGTCGAAGCCAGGGTCTTTCCTTCCCCGGTCTTCATCTCCGCGATCTTCCCCTCATGCAGGACGATGCCTCCGATCACCTGGACATCGAAGGGGCGCATCCCGAGCGTTCTCTTCGAGACCTCACGGACAACGGCGAACGCCTCGACGAGGATGTCATCAAGAGAGACGCCTCCCGCGAGCTTCTCTTTGAAATAAGGGGTCTTTGCCTTCAGCTCTGAATCGGTCAACCCCTCCATCAGGGGTTCCAGGTCGCCCACTTCCCGCATGATGACGCTCAGGCGTTTAATTTCCCTGTCGTTCTTGCTTCCGACAATCTTTTTCAATAGATATCCGAGCATCATTCCACCACAAAAAAACCCGGCAACACGACATTACCGGGAGTGTTCAAACAGACGGACGCCGGGGAGGGTCAGTTCGTACTAAAAAAGGTATCTCCGTGGATCGATATAGATACCATCCTTACAAATGCCGTAATGCAGGTGAGGGCCGGTGCTCCTGCCGGAATTGCCGACATATCCGATGATATCCCCTCTCTTCACCTTCTGACCCCTCTTGACATCGCCCCTGTTCAGCAGGTGTCCATAGACCGTTACCAGGCCGTTTCCATGGTTGATCTCGAGCAGATTCCCCATGCCCCTCTCTTCCGCGATTCTGGAAATGACACCATCCGCAGGGGCTACCACCGGTTTGCCGATCTCCGTTGCGACATCAATTCCCCGATGGAACTCTCGCTGCCCCGTAAAGGGTGAGATACGATATCCGAACTCCGAGGTCGTCCAGCCGATCACGGGCCATATGGACGGGGTAGCGGCCAGTATTGACTTTTGCCTCCTAAGAAAATCGAGCAGTTCTTCAAAGCTGTCTTTCTGGAGCGCAGCTTCGTCAAGCAGTTCATCGATGTTTTCATGTATCTTGTCGATAAGAGTGGCTTCCACCTCTGCCGCACGCGAAATTGCCTTTTCCTCCCCAGGGACCGGACCACCGACTCCGAGCATCTGACCGCCGCTCTGGCTATTATCAAGGTTCGTCATGACCCGGATTTTTTTGTCGAATTGCGCCAAGAGCATCATCTTTTTTTCAAAATCGCTCACCTTACTCGCCAAAAAATCGAGACGATCCCGCTGGAGAGAGGTCAGGCGTTCCAGGCCGGCGAGTTTTTTGAGATCGGCCCTGGTTTCCACGTAACTGTATGAAAGATAACATATAGATAATAAAGCAGTTATGATGAGGATGGAGATGAACGACAGGAGCGTTGCAGACATTCGGACCTTTTTGATTGATCCCTTCCCCTGGGGAATGGCAAGAATGGTGTAATATTTGTTTCCCATCCCAGACCCTCTCATGCACCTCTCAATGTGAACTGTTCAGAAGCCCCGCCTCTGAAATCCTCTCGCAACCCCGACGACTTCTCACTGCTGCCAATCCGTCTTCAAATGAGCCGGAAGGTGCCGTGCAGATCACACCCGCATGTTTACCATATTTCCGGCAAGGCTACCATAGACAGTGTAAATGTCAAGGAAAGATTGCGGTTTCTATGCCCTTTTTTCGACTGAAACGAGGGGGTCGCCCACGTCTACCACATCTCCCGGCGATACAAGCACTTCCGTGACTACGCCGTTTATCTCGGAGACGATGTTGTTGAGCATCTTCATCGCTTCAAGAACGACCAGAATCTGCCCCGCCGAGACCTCCTCCGTCTTCGTAACGGGGATTTCGCTGACCGTTCCTTTTATGGGAGATCTGACATCTCCGGATTGTGCAAGTTCAGCTATCTCCTTGGCCGAAAGCGTAACCTTCCGCCCCGTCCCGCCCCCCTCCGGCTCAAGCTCCGTCAGTATGGGCTCCGGGTGGTGGTTGATGTTCAAGTAAACGATGGCATCCCCCGCCTTCGTCGTCTGTTTCGGCCCGATTTCTATGATGTGGTGTTTCCCGTAGGCATCCGAAAACTCGAATTTCTCACCAAGGGTGAATCCACCCCTCTTGAACCATACGCCGGGGGGGAGTACCCAGGTCTTGCCGTACTTTTCTTCGAATTTGAAGAAACTCGCGGCGTCGTTCGGGTGCTGAAGGTACAGGACGAATTCATCCTCCGTGGCCGTCCGCCCGAGACGGTGCTCGAGCACTTTCTTTTCCACGTCAAGATCGATGTCCTCTATCTTCTGATACCCTTTCTCCTTCCGAACAATCTCCTTCCAGTCCGGCCCGAATACCGCCTCATATACGTCGTCGGACGGCTGGTAGAAGGGAAGTTCTCCATACCGTCCCAGCATCAGGTTTTTCAGATCGTCGGTCGCGTCCTTATACCGCTTTCCAATCAGGACATTGTTGACGGCCGTGGTCCAGAGGATCTGCGATCCCGGTGTCACGCTCCACCAGTTTCCCAGTTCGGTCTGGACGCGGGGCAGTTCCTCCTGGAGGATCTCGGACATCAGGTGCAGAAAATTCCCCTTGACCGCCTGTTCAAAACTCGACCCCGTCGCCCCTCCGGGCAGTTTGTGGGTCTGGACGGTGGGGTCAAAGCCGAAAAACTGAGATTCAAAATCCTTGTAATGCTCCCTTTCGGGACGGAGTTTGTTGGAGGTGTCCACGACGGCCCGCCGGTCGATCCCCAGCGCCCGATGGCCGTACTCATCCAGCGTGTCGATGACCGTCAGTATCGGGGGAGGTCCGTAGAAACCGGTGAAGGCATGGTCCGCCGCATCCACGATCTTCGCCCCGTTCCGGACGGCTTCGACGATTCTTCCCACGTCGTTTCCGTCGGTGTTGTGGCCGTGATAGTGAATGATGAGATCCGGATACCTGTCCAGAATGGCCCTCACCAGATCGCCGATCCTCTTGGACGACCCCAGCCCGCCGTGGTTCTTGAGGCAGAGAATGATGTCATCACCCGTAGCGGCAAGGATCTCTCCCACCTTCCGTACGTAATACTCGTCGGTATGCTCCGGCCCTGTTGAGAAACAGATCGAGGGCTCCAGGATGCAACCCGCCGCTTTCACCTCCTCAAAGACCGCCGTCATGTTGGGTATATAGTTGAGAAAATCAAATACCCTCCAGAGGTGGACGTAGCGGGCGAAGCTCCGGACCGTCAGCCGGATCACATTCTCCGGATAGGGGCGGTAGCCGAACAGATTGATCCCCCTGCAGAGCGTCTGGAACATCGTATCGGGCATCAGCGAGCTGAGTATTTCCAGCTTTTCAAGCGGATTGATCTGCCTGCGCAGCATATCCACGTGGACCGATGCCCCCCCTGTTATCTCGAGGGAGAGATACCCGGCATCGTTGCGCTCCCTTGAGACGAGGATCTGGGTGTGCGGCATGATCCGGTTCTTGAAGTCGGACTGTGAGAGGTCCCGCTCCGTGTTGGTTATGTAATACCCTTCGCCGTCCCTGATCCTGGCGAGGGCCTGGGCTGCCCCGTCCTCACGGAGATCGCGGGGGGTAATCCTTTCACTGATGGCCTGCTGGTGCACCATTGTCATTCCTTTCGGTTCTTAACACCTCAATAGGCGTAGGGGTTGATCTTTTTCGAATGGATCTCCGCGATCAGCTGCGATAGTTTGGCGACCTCGCGCTTGCTCTCCGGATAGTCGAACACCTGGGTATGGGTGTCCAGATAGGAGGTGTTGAATTCCCCTCTCCGGAAATCGGGTTCGTCACAGATCGCCAGATAAAACGGTATCGTCGTCTTCGGACCGACGATCAAAAAGTCATTGAGTGCCCGTTTCAGGCGCTGCACGGTCTGTTCCCAGTTGTGACCGCGGACGGTCATCTTGACCAGGAGCGAGTCGTACTCCGTGGGGATCTTGTATCCCTGATAGGCGATGCCGTCCAATCGTATACCGGGACCTCCCGGAGATTGGTACACCTCCACCCGTTTCCCGCCCTCCGGCATGAAGTCGTTTCTCGGGTCTTCCGCGTTCACCCGTACCTGGATGGCCTTCCCCAGGAGGTGAAACCGCACCTCGGGGATATCCAGATGGGCACCCTGCGCGATCATGATCTGTTCCCGCACGATGTCCACACCGGTCAATGCCTCGGTCACCGTGTGTTCGACCTGAAGCCGCGTGTTCATCTCCATGAACCAGAAGTTGTTCGTGGCGGGATCAACCAGGAATTCGACGGTCCCGGCATTGACATACCCCGCCTCCTTGGCTGCCAGTATGGCCGTCTTGCACATCGATGTCAGGACACCGGCCGGGAGATCGGCAGGCGCGATCTCTATCAACTTCTGGTGCCTGCGCTGGATGGAGCAGTCCCGCGAGCCGAGATGGATGACCTTCCCGTACTGGTCCGCCAGTATCTGGATCTCGATATGACGGGGATTCTCGATGCACTTCTCGATATAGATATTCCCGTCATTAAAGGCATGCAGGGCCTCCGACCGTGCCTGAGGTATATGAAGCAACAGATCCTTGGTATTCCCGACCTTCCGGATCCCCCTCCCCCCTCCGCCGGATGAGGCCTTCAGCATCAGGGGATACCCCTGTTTTTCACCGAAATCGACCGCCTCCCGCTCTCCCTTTTTCCCGGGAGAGAGGTCGCCGGTACCCGGTACCACGGGGATCCCCGCCTTCTCCATGATTTCCCGGGCAACGATCTTGTTCCCCAGGGCATGCATCACATCGGCGGGAGGACCGATAAAGGTGATACCGGCCTCTGCGCAGGCGCGGGGAAAATCGGGGTTTTCCGCAAGGAATCCGTATCCCGGGTGTATCGCATCGGCACCGCTCTTACGGGCCGCCCATATCATCCGGTCGATGTTGAGATAATCCTTTCTTGGTCCCTCCCCGATCATGATGGCGTCATCCGCAAATCTGATAAAGAGCGCCTCTTTATCAGGGCTCTCGTAAACGGCGACGGCCCCCAGTCCCAATTCCTTGATCGTCCGAATCAGCCGCAGGGCGATCTCACCCCTGTTGGCAACCAGAATCTTCCGTATCACCTTACCTGCCGTCATAAGTGCTATCCTTCCGGGAAGAGATTAAGAAGGCGCGCATGCTATCTTCATCTCCCCGGCATGTCAAGAAAATAGGCGCCGCCATGGCACAGGGAACTCCCTCAACGGCAGACACCCGCAACTCGTCACAGTCCCCCGCATCACATCAATTTCTTCATTTCGTCCGAAAATACGTCGTACACATCCCTGCTGAACAGGACGAACCGGACCAGGGCAATCCCCCGATGCTCCTTGACATAATCAATGACGGTCATCAGGGCGATATGCGCAGCCTCACCCAGGGGGTAGCCGTACACCCCCGCGCTGATTGCGGG
>JAFGSH010000086.1 GCA_016934695.1 Deltaproteobacteria bacterium | reverse complement strand
GCCGTGTCGGCGATCATGACGGCCTTCCTCGCCTGCGCCGCATGGGTCGCGTCGAAGACGACCGCCGAGGGGTCCGCCCCCATCTTCTGCTTGATGATCGGTACGCCTGCCCTCTGGGCCCATATCTCAAGCTGTTCGATGGCCGCCGCCCTGAAGGTATCGGCCGCCGCAAGGATCAGAGGGATCCCATTCCGCCTGAAACGCGAGGCCATCTTCCCGATCGTGGTGGTCTTTCCCGTTCCGTTCACCCCGACCACCATGATGGTGTAGGGCTCCCCCTGGGGGATCCTCAGGGGCGATTCGCATGTCCTCAGGATGGAGACCATCCGTTCCTTGACCACCCTCTTGAGGGCGTCCGGGCTGTCGAGTTCGTTTCTCTTCGCCCGGTGGCGCATCTCCTCGAGCAGATCGGCGGCGAAGGCGGGTCCGAGGTCGGCCCCGATCAGTATCTCTTCGATATCTTCAAAGATATCGTCTGAGATGACCTTCACCCCCAGGATCATCTCATCCAGATTCCTGACAAACCCCTTCCTCGTCTTGGACAGACCTTCCCTGAGCCGTGAGAGAAAATCTGTGTCATCGTTGTTTTTCATGTGGATTTTTCGTGCTCGATCCTTGTGAATATCGGGCGGACACATCCGGGCCGCTGTTCTGCTCTATATAAACGACTTTGCCGGAGATGGCAAGGCGATCCTGGGGAGGGACGGGGGAGGGCCGCAGGCGTCAATTCATGTTCACGGAGACCGTGGTGGATATCCCGCTCTTCTGCATGGTGACGCCGATAAGGTTGTCCGCGGCCTCCATCGTGTTCTTGTTGTGGGTAACGAATATGACCTGCGAATTTGAGGAGATATCTCTCACCAGTTTCCTGAAGAGGGCAATATTCGCGTCGTCGAGGGGCGCATCCGCCTCGTCGAGGATCAGGAAGGGGGACGGGCGGTGCATGAGGATGGCGAATATCAGGGCCACTGCGGCGAGCGCCTTCTCCCCCCCCGAGAGGAGGGACAGGTTCTGTCTCTTCTTTCCGGGGATCTGGAGGTCGATCTCCACACCCGTCTCCAGCATGTCCGATTCGTCGGTCAGGCGGAGAAAACCTTTCCCGCCGGGGAAGAGTCGGGGGAAGACCTCCTTGAAGTGGTTGTTCACGGCTTCAAAGGTCTCCGAGAACCGCTTTCTGGATATCTGGTTGATCCTCGTGATCGTCTTCTGAAGAGTGTCCAGCGAGGAGTTGAGGTCCTTGATCTGACCTGCCAGGAAATCGTGGCGTTCCCTGAGTTCCTCATGCTCGCTCAGGGCCAGGAGGTTCACCTCTCCGAACTCATCCAGTCTCTTTTTGTGTGCCTCGAGCTTCCGTTTCAACGCCTCCGCCTCGGATTCCTCCATTGCCTCAAATCCCGGCAGGGAGGCGTCCAGATCGACGTCCAGTTTTTCTCGCGCGCCCTCTCTCAGCGTCTCTGCCTGGATGGCTGTCTCGCGGGTTTCCATCTCGAGCTCGCTCATCTGCCGTGAGATGTCTTCGAATACCTTTCTCGTGTTCCTGAGATCCTGCTCTTTCTCCTTGTGGACGATATTTTCCTTGCCGTGCTCGGACCTCCGCGCCGCCAGCTCTTCTTCGGCCTCCGCATGCCGGCCGTAGAGGAGTTTCAGGTTTTCCTCCTCATCCTGTATGTTCCCCGCCGCTTCGGCGGTCTTCGACTCGCAGGTCTTGATCTCCTCAGCCATCGATTCCATGCGGGTGCATATCTCCGCTATGGTCCCCTCCAGCCGGGCAATGGTTTCAAGGCCCGATCTTTTCTTCTCTTCCGCGGATGTGAGCGAGATTTTCTTCTCGGTGAGGGCCCTCTCGCTTTCCTCCAGTTCCTTTCGGGCCTCTCCCCATCTCTCCTGCAGTGCTGCGATGCGCCTGCTTCCCTCCTCCGCCTCGCTCTTGCGGGATGAGATATCCTCCCTGGCGGCCGCTATCCTCTCCTCTGTCGCTGTTTTCTCCGATTCCAGATTCTCCTTGTTGAAGATGAGGACGTTGATACGCTGTCCGATCCACCTGATCTCGCCTTCCAGCCTCTCGACATCCTTCTTCCGTCCGTTGATTGCCAGGTCCAGTTCGTGTGTCTCGACTCGCGCCTGCGCGGCCTCCTCTTCGAGCCGCGCTACGGCGGCCCCTGCCGTATCTCTCTGCTCCTTCTGTCTCTCAAAGACTGTCGCCAGGTCTTTGATGCGTCCTTCCAACTCCGCGATCTCCCGCCTGCCGGCCAGCGACGAACCCCCGCCTTGTGGGCTTCCCCCCGTCAGCGTGCCGTCGGACGCGGCCATATCTCCTTGGGGCGTGACATAGGTTGCCCCGAAATCTCCTCCTTCCGACAGGTCCACGGCGGTCGCCAGGTCGGGGACCAGGAAGACCCCTTCCAGGAGATGATGGATGATCCCGCTGACCGTCTTATCTTCGGTGTGTACAAGGTCACACAGCCGCGAGGCGCCGTCGGGGCAGTCCGACCGGGCGGGGAGACGCTTCGCGACGGTTTCCAGCGGCATGAAACTGCCCCTCCCGGTGGCGTTCTGTTTCAGGTAGTCAATGGCCCTGATCCCGTTTTTCCGGCTTTCGACGATGACGCACTGGAGTTTGTCACCCAGTACGGCCTCGACGGCGGCCTCGTACTGTTTCGGGACTTCGACATGATCCGCCACCAGACCGCGGATATCTTCCGTCAGGTCGCCGCTGCGTACCGCCTCCAGTATGCGCTGTGTTCCTTCATCACACCACTCGTGCCGCTCCTGGAGTTCTCTCAGGGACGCAAGACGCGATCTCTTTGCTCCGGTCTCTTCCCTGAGTGTCTCCGTCTGCGCCTCCGCGGCCCGGAGGGCATCCTTTCCGGCAGCGAGTTCCTCTCTCAAGGCCGTCTCTCTTTCCCTGAGGGCAGTCATCCGTTCGGTATCGGATGACAGGGTGGTCTCGACAGCCGCGAGATCGCCCCGGAGATCGTGCAGCTTCTTGTTGTTTTCTTCCAGTTCCCCGCCTTCCCGCTGCGCCTTTTTCTGCAGGTCTTCGAGGTTCTTGGTGAGGGACATGAGGAGATTGCCCAGCCGGGCGTTTTCGGTTATCGCGTCGATATGTCGGGATTTCTCCCGTTCCAGTTCCTCGCTCACCTCCCGTTCCGCGGTTTTCAGAACGTCGGCAGTCTCACGGTCGGCGTCGATCGACCTCTTCATCCCCGCAATGATCCTGTCCGATTCGGCCATCTGTTCCTTCAGGATGGCCGCCTCCCCCTCCGTCGCCACTTTCCGTTCCTTGAGGCTTTCTATCTCTGCGAGGGTCCTCTTCTTTTTATCCTCCAGTTGCACGATGGTCTCTTGGGCAAATTTTATCTTCTGTTCCCCTATGTTGATCTCGTTCTTTATGCCGTAATACCGGTCCTGAAGGGTCCCGATCGCATCTTCACCTTCGACGAGCCTGGTCCTGATCTCCTCGATGGCGGACTCCAGGGTCTTCAGTTGTGTCTGCACCGCCAGGGCCTGTTCGTTCAGAGGGGCGCGCTTCTTTTCGAGATCCCGTATCTTCGAGACCAGTTCCGCGTAGACCTGAAGCGAGAGGGCCAGTTGCTGCTCCTTGATCTCTTTCTTCAGCTCTTTGTATCGTTCGGCCTTTTTCGCCTGTCGTGACGTGGAATTCAATTGGGAGCGCACCTCTCTCAGGATGTCCGACAGGCGAATCATGTTCTGCTTTGTCGCCTCTATCTTGCGGGAGGCGGATTCTCTCCGTGTCTTGTATTTCATGATCCC
The DNA here is from genome assembly GCA_016934695.1 of Deltaproteobacteria bacterium. Next base: position 11,531 of record JAFGSH010000086.1, on the reverse strand, counting down.
CGCCGCTTCCTCGATGAACTGTCGCCTCTCCTCCGGTTTCGCCTCGACGAGATTTGCGATTCTCTCCTGCTCTACGATCGAATAGGTTCGTGCGCCGACTCCCACATCCATGAAAAATTCCTTCACATCGAGGAGGCGGCAGGGGATCTTGTTGATGTAATATTCACTCTCACCTTCGCGGAATACCTTGCGCGAGACGGTGATCTCCCGATAACTGGCGTATTTTTCCGGTATCTTGTGGCCGTTGCTCTCCAGGGTTATGGATACTTCCGCCATGCCGACCGGTGGCGCATCGTCGCTTCCGTTGAAGATCACATCCTCCATCTTCTTGCCGCGGAGCATCGTGATGCGCTGTTCTCCCATGACCCACCGTATGGCGTCCACGATATTGCTCTTGCCGCAACCATTTGGTCCCACGATGGCGTTGATATTACGCGAGAGGTCGATGGGGGTCTTATCCCTGAAGGATTTGAATCCGAGTATTTCCAGTTTTTTCAGTTTCATGTGGCAACGTCCTGTGCCGGTATAATCATCTTGAAAAGGAGCAGGCCCCTTGCCTGCCGGTGTGGTCGGAGGAGACACCTCCCCGCCCATATAATCGACGGAGAAAATGTATCAGAGTCATATGCCTTTGTAAAGAAAAAACACTATGGAGTGTATCGTAGAAAATTGATATACAACATGTAGTATACAGCCAGTCCCGAACTGCTTTTGTTGGCGTTATTTTTCTTGACACTAATAAAAAAAGCAATATACAAGTAGGCGCGGATTGGGGGGGGACCCTTTTTACCAACTAATCATATTTCTTGGGGAATGAAAAGATATGTCCGGTTTCAGAAACATTACCATGGGGAGGCTCTTGAGGGACACAGCGGAGAAATTTCCCGGAAATGACGCGCTCATCTGTCCCGAATTCGGTGTCAGGGAAACATACGCTGAATTCTTGGTCTCCTGCACAGAGGTGGCCAAGGGTTTCCTGGCGATCGGGATGAAAAAGGGGGATCATGTATCCGTCTGGACCACCAATGTCCCGCAGTGGATTCACCTGCAGTTCGGCCTGGGGATGATCGGGGCCGTTCTGGTGACGGTCAACACCAACTATAAATCGCACGAACTCGAGTACATCCTCAACCAGTCCGATTCCACGGCACTGATCCATATCGAAGGATATCGGGATACCAATTTTTCTCAGATAGTCCGGGAGATCCTGCCGGAAGCGGAAGGATCCGGTGTGGGCAGGATACGGTCGGACAGGCTCCCCTCTCTGAGAAATGTCATATACATAGGAGACAGAGAAAAGGGTGGGAGTGCCTGCCACTTTGAGGATGTCGTGCGCCTGGGGGAGGCGGTATCGGATGAGGAGCTGAGGAACCGTGAACTGTCCCTCGGGGCCGACGATGTGGTGAATATGCAGTATACCTCCGGAACCACCGGATTTCCCAAGGGCGTTATGCTCACCCATCACAACGTGATCAACAATGCAAGGATGGTGGGAGATGTCATGGGGATGACGGAGAATGATCGTCTCCTGATCCAGGTTCCCCTCTTCCACTGTTTCGGGTGCGTCATGAGCTCGCTCAATTGCGTGTACCACGGGTCGACGATGGTCGTGGCGGAGAGTTTTGATCCCCTTGCGTCACTCAAGTTCGTAGAAGCGGAGAGGTGTACGGCCATCAACGGGGTCCCCACGATGTTCATAGCCATTATGAGCCACCCGGATTTCGAGAGATTCGATCTGTCTTCGCTGAGGACCGGGATCATGGCAGGGGCCCCCTGCCCGGAAGAGGCGATGAAAAGCGTCATGACGGGGATGCACTGCCCCGAGATCACCATTGCCTACGGTCAGACGGAATCATCCCCCGTTATGACCATGACACGGAGAGACGATCCGGTGGACCTCCGGGTGTCGACGGTGGGGAGACTCCTCGACGGCATCGGGGGGAAGGTGGTCGATCCGGAGACGGGGAAGGACCTCCCCCCGAACACGCAGGGAGAGATCGTTACGAAGAGCCCCTGCGTGATGAAGGGGTATTATAAGATGCCCGAGGCGACCGCAGCGGCCATTGATGCCAGGGGCTGGCTGCACACCGGCGATCTGGGAACGGTCGACGAAGACGGCTATTTCCGGATTACCGGACGGATAAAGGATATGATCATCAGGGGAGGGGAAAACATATATCCCCGGGAGATAGAGGAATTTCTCCACAGGCATCCCAAGGTGAAGGATGTGTACGTGGTCGGGATTCCCGACGAGAAGTACGGTGAACAGATCCTCGCGTCCGTCCAGCTGGAAGATGGTGAAGAGGCGACATCGGAAGAGATGGCGCAATTCTGTGCCGGCAGGATCGCCCGTCACAAGATGCCGAAATACTGGGAGTTCAACGCGCCCATCCCCCTGACGGCGAGCGGCAAGGTCCAGAAATTTAAGCTGGTCGAGCAGTTTCTGGAGAGAAAAAGAATATAGAGACAGGGCTCCCGGTTCGACACTTCGGTACCTTCGCAGGGAATATCAAACTATTTTTCATTGATATCCGTCAGGATGGTTGTGGCCGAGGCTCGATACTCGAACTCTCGTTCAGTCTCGTTCAATACGGACCGGGGACCCTCGGTTGCTGAGTTACTACGCTGATCCATTCCATATCTCTGAGGAACGGGGTGTGCGGTGAGAAACACATCGGAATCCGACCCTCCGGCATTAGACGGAGCATCGACGAAAACACAGAAGATCGGGACGCCAACCGGCAGGCGATACTGGATAATCCTGACGCGCGCGATCTGGATCGGGCTGAGTGTCCATGCGATGTTCATCGTGCTCTTGCGCCGGAAGTGCAACAGGCCGGTCCTCCTTCTTGCCTGGATCGAAGTGATCGGGCACTATACCAGGGTGAGGTGGCCGGAAAGAACAGTGTCAGGACGGCGAACCCCGCATAATGTCGGGCGGTTCCCCATCTCTTACTGATTGTTACGGGATGGTCTGCCGATCCACTCCAGATACTTCTTCGTCGCGTAGATGAGGTCCTGGATGGTCGAATAGACCGGGAGCCCCGCCTTTCTGAACGAGGAGAAGAGGGAGAGCCTGACGCGCTCCACATCCAGGTTGGCCTCCGCAAACTTCGACAGGACCGGGATCACCGGGTTGCCAACCTCCTCCGTCGCTTCGATGATCGTCTGGGGTCCGCTTTCCAGCCTTTGAAACTCCGCCACCGTAATGTAGTCCGCCGAGAAGTAGGGGATGATGACGTCGATACGGTCGTCCCGTCCCAGCGCCCTGATGGTGTGGGCCATGACGTCGAAATCGAAGCCGTAGAATCCGAGATCGACGGGGTTGGTCGTCGAGGTGTTGATCGCCCTGATCTTCCGGCTGATCACCTCCTGTGTTGCCGGCTGGAGCTCCGGGAGCAACAGCCCGTCGAGGGTTGCGAGGTCGGTGAAGGCCACACAGGCCCCTCCACCCGCGCCGAGGAACCCGCAGCGCGGCCCGTGCGGCGTTCTCTTCGATACCGCCATCATCACGAAATCGACCATCTGCTCAAGGGTATCCACCAGGACGCCTCCGTGCTGATGGATGGCTGCAGACCAGATCGTGTGGTTGCTGGCGAGGGCCCCCGTATGGCTTGCCGCGGCGCGCGCTCCCTGCTGGGTGACGCCTCCCTTGAGGATGACCACCGGCTTCGTGCGGGTTGCCTCCTCCAGCACCCTGAGGAATTTCCGGGGATTCTTGATGTCTTCCACATACCCGGCGATCACGCGTATCTTCTCGTCGCCCGCGAAGTACGTGAGATAGTCTTCGACGGCGACATCGATCTGGTTCCCGTAGGAGACGACCTTGTTGAGGCCGATCCCGCGGGCCATCGCCATCCCCACGAAGTTGCTGGTCGTGCCCCCCGACTGTCCGAAGAAGGCGACCTCCTTCGGTATATCTCCCTGGATCTCGGGGGTGAAACTGACGCGCGACTCCGCGCAGTGAATGCCGACACAGTTGGGGCCCACAATCCGGGTCCCCCCCGCGGCCGCCTCTCGGAGGAGTTCCGCTTCGAGGGAGCGGTTCCCCATCTCGCTGAAACCGGATGTGAAGAAGTGCAGGAACTTTACCTTTCTGCGGGCAGCCGCCCTGGTGACGGCCAGGGCCTCCTCGGCGGGTACCGACGCGATCATCAGATCAATCCCCTCCGGGAGGGCATCAATGGAAGGGTACGATTTCAGGCCGCTTATCTCGCTGTGCTTCGGATTGACCGGGTACAGCCTGCCCGGGTAACCCCGCATCTGCATGATCTGAAGGTAGGGAAGCTTTCCGCTCCCCATGCTTGGCGACGCCCCGATGACGGCGATGCTTTCGGGATAGAAAAGATTTCTCAGCCCCATACTTCCTCCGCGTTTTTCCGTGCAGCCGCGCATTCATCTATTACTAAAGCCCCCGGTAGTCAACCAAAAAATAGGGACCGAGGGTGCGTGTGCCGGCGCAACCGTTCTGAAGGCTTCTTATGAAACAGGGGTTGTACAGCCGTGGGCAAAGGGCCGCGGGGCGGTCTTCACGGACCCGGACTGACGGAAAGCCGCCAGATTTCGCCGGAGTCGACGGCCACGTAAAGCGCGCCATCCGAGCCCTGGACGAGCGTGCGCATGCGTTCCTCCGGCATACCGGTCATGGTTGTGGTCTTGATCGTCGTGCCGGCCGCATCCATCTGGAGAATCACAATACGTCCGCCGCGCAGGAATCCGACGGCCAGCCGTCCATCCCAGGCCTGCCACTGCGTGCCGCTCAGGAATACACAGGACCCCATACCTTCGGATACGCCGCTGTTGTTCCATGAAGGCCGCAGCGCGCCGGGGAACTTGACGAAATCGGTCATCGGCGTGGGTGTGCCCTCACGCCTGTTTGAGGTGTACCCGCAGTAGGTATGCATACAGGTGACGCCGGCTTCCGGTTGCGGGTCCCATCCGCCGTTGCCTCCGGCAGTCAGGGGTGTCACTTCATCACTGTGCCCCGGCCCGTGCTCGGATGAGAACGGCTGTCCGCTGCCGGGGCGAAACGCGATGCCCTGCACGTTGCGATGACCGTAGGTGAAGATGCGGGGATCCCCGCCGGCCGGGATGTTGTTCCCCCGCGCGGCGGCCCCGTTGCGATCGATACGTAGAATCTTGCCGCCCAGGCGGGTGAGATCCTGCGGCAGAGGCCCGCTGTGGTTGTCACCGGTCGTGACGTACAGGAACCCGTCGAAAGGGCTGAAGCGAATACGGCCGCCGCTGTGCGCCCCCGCTCCGCCCCAGAAGGTGGCCGTCTGCTTGTAAGGAATATCGGAGACGATGTCCCTGCGATCGCTGACCGTGGTGTAGCCTGCATCGACGGTGAGGCGCACGACACGGTTTGTCTTCGCGTTGTTGAGATTCGAGGCCATGTAGACGTAAACGAAACGGTTCTCGGTGAAATCCGGATCTATCGCCGCACCGAGCATGCCGCTCTGGCCCTGGCAGAAAAAGTCGCCGGCCACGACGGCGGAACCGGCCGCACCGAACAACCGCTGGACGGTTCCATCTGCTCGCCGCACCGAGAGCCCCCGGCACTTCTCGGTAAACAGCATCGCGCCGTCGGGCGTGAATGCCAGGTCCCACGGTGAGCTCAGTCCGGACAACACGACAGTGCGGATTACCTTCGGCTCGTTGCCCGGTGTGATCCCCCGGGTCGCAACCGTGGAATCGTTCCGATCGCTGCTGCAGCAGGCAACGGTCGCGATCAAGGAGACCGCGACGAGCACGGGCGGCACAAGCGTTAATGTTCTCCTCATGGCTGCCATTCCCTCCTCTTCGACATCATGCGGGGATAAGGATCCTATTTTCAGCGATTGCTCCTGCCTTGTCAATCGGTGAAACCTGCTCCCCCTTGATGACAACTATCCCTGATCGGTTTATACTTGCCGAAGGTATAGAGTTTCGGAAAGAGGGCTTTCCGGATTTCTTCAAGGACAAAGAGCCCCCCGGCTGCCAGCCCCACGATTCCCCATTCGCTCAGCGAGAGCGGCACGGTTTTGAACGCCTTCTGCAGAAAGGGCAGATGGACTACCGCGATCTGGAGAACGACTGCCAGGCCGATAGAGAACACAAGGGCGCGGTTGTGGAAAATCCCCAGCCTGAACAACGTATATTCATCCGAGCGGGCACTGAATGCCATCAACCACTCGAAGGCAACGATGGCGCAGAAGGCCAGCGTCCGGGCTTCCTCGATCCTCATTCTTGGTTCAGCCCACCGGAAAATCAGGAAGGTTCCCAGACCGATCAGCAGGGCCATGACCGCTATCCGGGCAAAGAGGCCGGGATACATAAGACCGACGCTGGAGTGGCGGGGCGGTTGTTTGAGCTCGTCGCCGAATTTTGGTTCCATGCCGAGCGGAATGTCTCCGGCGGTATCCGTGACCAGATTGACCCAGAGGATCTGGACCGCCAGCAAGGGCGACTGGCCGACAAATACCAGGGCCAGTATGAGGGTCACCAGCTCGCTCAGATTCGTATTCAGTGTGTAGAAAAGGACATTTCTCAACCGGTTGAAGATGGCCCTCCCTTCATCCACCGCCGATACCACGGAAGCGAAGTTGTCATCGGCCAGGACCATGTCACTGGCCTCTTTGGCAACGTCTGTTCCGGTGATGCCCATCGCGACCCCGATGTCCGCCGCTTTCAGCGCCGGGGCATCGTTGACGCCGTCTCCGGTCATGGCGACGATCTCTCCGTTGACCTTGAGGGCATTCACGATTCGTAGTTTATGCAGCGGTTCGATTCGGGCGAAGACCGAGATGCCCTCTATTGCGGCGAAGAGTTCTTTGTCGCTCATTGCCTGCAGCTCGGTCCCCGTGATCGTCCTGCCCCGGGGAAGATCAATCTGGCGTGCTATCGATTCCGCCGTGATCTTGTTGTCTCCCGTGATCATCTTCACCCTGATGCCGGCCTGCCGACACAGGGCGATCGCTTCCCTGGCCTCCTGCCGGGGCGGGTCCGACATCCCGGCAAGGCCGATAAAGGTCAGGTTGTCCTGGACATCCTCATCGGTCAGCCTCTCCATCTCCCGCGGAAAATCGCGGTAGGCGATGGCAATGACCCTGAGGGCATCCTTCCCCATGTTCGATGCGGCTTGGGCTATCTCCGCACGATCGGATTCCGTTATCGGCACCACGTCATTGTTTTTCAGGATATGCCGGCTATAGGAGAGGATCTTTTCAGGCGACCCTTTGATAAACGCCGTCGAATGCCCCTCTTCCGCGTGCAGCGTCGCCATGTAGTGGAGGGTGACCATGTACTGCTTTTCACTGGCAAAGGGGAGCTCGTCTATCCGTGCATACCGGTCACGCAGGTCGGCCTGATGCAATCCGGCTTTCGCGGCGGCTACCACGAGCGCTCCCTCGGTAGGATCACCAAAGATCCCGTGTGTTCCACCGTGCTCTGTCAGCGAGGCATCGTTACACAGCGCCCCTGCCCGCAGGAGCCGCATGGTCTGGCTTCCCTCGGCAGGATCGATTGTCCGCCCGTCTTGCCTGAATTCGCCCTTCGGCTCGTAGCCCTCACCGGTGATTTCGATAAAGCGCCCATCCGAGAAAAGCCTTCGGACGGTCATCTGATTCAAGGTCAACGTGCCGGTCTTATCGGTACAGATAACCGTGGCCGAGCCGAGTGTTTCAACGGCGACCAGCTTGCGGATAATGGCATTGTGACGGGCCATCGTCCGCATACCGATGGCGAGTACGACCGTCACCACCGCCGGGAGGCCTTCGGGAATGGAGGCGACGGCCGCTGCGATCGCCAGCATGAAGAGGTCGAAGAGCTTCAGTCCCTGGATCAAACCAACCGCTATCAGGAGGGCGCTCACTCCCAGAAAAACCAATACCAGATATTGACTCAGTTTCTTGATATTCCGTTGCAGCGGCGTCTCTTCCTGCCTGACCTGTTCAAGTCCGGTCGCTATCTTTCCGATCTCGGTCTCCATCCCCGTGAGCACGGCGACACCGGTTCCCCTGCCGCTGGTAACGATGGTGCTCATGAAGAGCATGTTGACCCGTTCGGCAATGATGGCGTCTTCCGGTACGGGGGTGATCTGCTTTTCCACCGGAACCGACTCTCCGGTCAGGGCGGACTCGTTGACCTTCAAGTTCACACTCTCCAGCAGTCTGGTATCCGCCGGGACCTTGTCTCCGGTCTCGAACAGCAGGATATCTCCCGGTACGATCTCGCTGGCGGGTATGGTCCGGATGCCGCCGCTGCGCCTCACCTTTGCTTTGGGAGCCGCCATCTCCAGCAGCGCTTTCATCGCTTTCTCAGCCTGGCCTTCCTGAAACGTCCCTATCACCGCATTCAGGACAATGACGCCAAAGATGACGACGGCATCAATGAAATGCTGCTCTCCGGTAATGAACTGCGCCGCCAGCGAAATAACGCCGGCGACCAGCAGGACGTAAATCAGGGGGCTGAGAAATTGCCGCAGGAAGATCCTGACCAGGGAGGTCCCCTCTGTGCCTTTCAGCTCGTTCGCCCCGTATTCCGCCAGGCGTTCCGCGGCCTCCCCCTCCGTCAGGCCGGATGTGCGGGAACCTGCTCTTGAGAGTGCTTCTTCCGGCGTCAGCCCGTGCCAGAGCGCTTGTGCATCGTTTATATCCATATGGGTATCCTCTTCGGTCCGTCAGGCGAAAGCCTCGGCGCTTCCTTGGTCGCTTTCAACATCTGTGATGGTGAGCCGTTGCATAATCTGATAGTCAAGTTATATCATAACCGTCGGCAAAGGTGCTATACTCGGGTTGTATGAGAGGCGGGTGCTGAGATGGAAGATGAGCAATGGAAGATCGTCCATGTGGCTGCGGGGATGATCGAGGCGAACATCGTTGCCGGGAGGCTTGAGACCGAGGGAATTCCGGTAAGGTTCCGATACGAGGCGGTGGGCGTCATCTACGGACTGACCCTCGATGGTCTCGGAAAGGTCGAGGTCCTGGTGCCGGCGGAACATGTTGCCGAAGCGCTGGAGGCGCTTGCGGACCGGTATGATGAGGATGATATGGCGGACCGCTAGATGTCGTCCCCGTCGTCATAGATGCCGTCCAGCGGGGTCTTGCACGCGGGGCACCGTGATCCCCTCAGATCCATATCCTCGACGGCGAATCCGTATCTCTTGATCAACAGTCTCCCGCAGTTCGAGCAGTGGGTGTCCTCTCCCTCGTCGCCCGGAACGTTTCCGGTATAGACATACTTGAGACCCGCCTCTTTCCCTATCTCGGCAGCCATATGTATCGTCGCCACTGGGGTGGGAGGAAGATCCCTCATCCGGTACTGAGGATGGAAGCGGCTGATATGCCACGGTGTCTCGGGGCCGATGGAATGGAGATACCGGGCGATATCCCTCAGCTCCTCCTTCCCGTCGTTCAGGGTCGGTATAATCAGGGTCGTCACCTCCACCCAGACGCCGAGGTCCTTCATCTTTTTAAGACTGTCCAGGACCGGCTGGAGCCGTCCGCCGCAGTACTTTTTGTAGAATGGGTCGCGAAACGACTTGAGGTCGACATTCGCCGCATCGAGACAGGGGACGGCCGCATCGAGCGCTTCGCCGGTCATGAAGCCATTGGTAACGAAGACATTCTTGATACCCTTCTCATGAGCCAGTCTTCCTATGTCGAGGGCGTATTCGAGGAATATCGTCGGTTCGGTGTAGGTGTACGCGATGGTTTTCGAGCCCGTTCTGAGGGCACGCTCTATAATCTCCTCCGGCATGGAGCTGCGCCCGAAGATCTTCCCCTCCAAACGCGGTGTCTGCGATATATCGTGATTCTGACAGAACTCGCACCGGAAATTGCACCCGACGGTGGCGATTGAGTATGATTTGGATCCCGGGTAGACGTGGAAGAAAGGTTTCTTTTCGATGGGGTCTACGCTCTCCGCTATCGACACCCCGTGTACCAGCGTGTACAGCGCCCCGTCCCGATTCTCCCGAACCCCGCAGATGCCCCTCTTTGACGGGGCTATCCTGCACCGGTGGGCGCAGAGGTTACACCGTACGTAGCTGTTGTCCAGCCGTTCATAGAGGATCGCCTCTTTCATCCGCTTTCCCTCCTTCGTGCGGCGCCGGGAGCAGGATACCTGCCCGCCGCTTTTTCCTTCGCCCTCTTCCCGAGGGGGTCCTGGACGGTGATCCGGGTGTAGACGACCGGGAACGCGAGTCCGATAAATGCTCCGAAGGCATTCTTCCTGACGGGGATCCACTCTTCGAAGAATGAGACGACTGGATACCACGTCGGAGGGAAGAAGAGAACAGACCCCCACTCGATGGCGGTATCAGGGAGCACCGATCTGACATGGCGGACCAGTTCGGGGATGCTCGAGAGACGTCCTCCCCGGTCCGGGTGCAGGGCGGCCCTTGTTTCGACCCGCGTCGAGGAGAGAGAGAAGCGGTTCACGGTTCCGAGAAATATCCTGCCGCGGCATACCCTGACCGCCTCGCGGATCGTATCCCGGAGGTTGTGTCCCGGTTCGGGAAAGATCAGGGTGACGATGTCGAATTCGTTATCAGAGAAGGGGAGGTCTTCATAGCCGCCCGGATAGAGGTCGGCGCCCCCTCCCAGCCGTTTCCGTGCCGTGTCCAGCTTCTCGCGAGACGGATCGACGCCGGTGACGCTGCACCCTTTCCCTTTGAAGAAGCGAAGGTGATCCCCCGCCCCGCACCCCACGTCAAGCAGCCGTTCGCCGTCCGCGGGTTTCAGGAGCCGCTGGATCAGATCCTTCTCGCGTCTGTCTATGTAACATGTGGCCGAAGAACGTAATCCGGTCGTCATGCGATCACCCCGCTTTTATCCGCATATACCCTTGACGGGTTTCCCCTCTACCCGCCGATGGAGGACATGTTCGTTGCGCACTTTCTCCTGTGCCCCGGGAGGCATTGCATATTATGACCGTCGGGTTTTCTGTCGACAAGGTCTCGCATGAGACCCTCCAGCTCGGCATCGGTACACCCGGCGCGCAACGGAGTTTTAAGATCGGCCGTCGGCTCATCGGCGAGGAGACACGCCCTCAGGTGGCCGTCGGCCGTCAGCCGAAGCCTGTTGCAGGAATTGCAGAAGCCGTGGCTCATGGCGCTGATGAACCCGATCTTCCCCCGGGCTCCTCTCAGGGTGTAGAGGCTCGCCGGGCCGCTCATCCCGACCGGCTCGCCGGCGACCGGGTCCAGGGGGCCGAAGGCGGTGATACGCCGCATGACCGTGTCATTGGAGAGGTACCCCCGGCCGTTCTCCAGGGCGGAGTCGCCCACCGGCATGAATTCGATAAACCGCACCTGATACGGCCTCTCCATGGTAAGTTTCGCAAAATCGAGTATCTCGTCGTCATTGAACCCCTTGATCGCCACCACGTTGATCTTGACGGGGGAAAATCCCGTCCGGTCCGCCTTCCGGATCCCCCCGAGCACGCGGTCCAGGTCCCCTCCCCTGGTTATCTCCCGGTATCTGTCGGGGACAAGGGAGTCGAGGCTGATATTGATCCTCCTGATCCCCGCGTCGAATATCCGTTCGGCG
>JAFGSH010000085.1 GCA_016934695.1 Deltaproteobacteria bacterium | reverse complement strand
CATTATTACCTCGGACAACCCGAGGACGGAGGACCCTCTCGGGATCATAGATGAGATAGAGAGAGGGATCGAGACCGGTTCAACCTGGTACACCCCTGAAGAGGTCATGAGCGGTTTTGTGGGGAAGGGGTATACGGTTGTCGCGGACCGGAGAGCCGCTATCAACCTGGCGCTGTCCGTTGCCGACAGTTCGGACATCGTCCTGATCGCGGGGAAGGGGCATGAGGACTACCAGATCGTGGGGACCAGGAGATTTCCCTTCGACGACAGGGTGGTTGTCAGAGAGGCCCTCTCCACCCGCAGGGCGGGAGGTGTGCATTGAAGACTCTCCTGCTGAAGGCTGCAGAGGTGGTGCAGGCGACAGGCGGAACCCTTATCAGAGGAAATCCCCGGGGTGTGTTCGATGGGGTTTCGACGGATTCGCGCGATGTGGCCGAAGGCAATCTCTTTATCCCCCTCAGGGGCGAGCGGTTCGACGGCCATGCCTTTATCCGGGATGCGCTGAGAAGGGGTGCCGCCGGCCTGCTTGCAGAGCACGGCATGGACGGGATAGGCGAGGATGCCGTCGGTGATATCCCCGTGATTCTCGTCGCCGATACCCTGCGAGCACTGGGAGATATAGCCCATCTGTGGCGAAACAAGTTCGCCATCCCGGTGGTGGCGGTCACGGGTAGCTCCGGCAAGACGACGACGAAGGAGATGATAGCCACAGTCACGGGGCTTTCCAAAACTGTTTTGAAGAGCAGGGGGAATTACAATAACCTGATCGGTCTCCCCCTCAGCCTCCTTGAGTTGACCGCCGAGCATGAGATGGCCGTCGTCGAAATGGGAACAAACCGAAGGGGTGAGATCGCCCGGCTTGCGGCCATTGCCGATCCCGGCATCGGAGTTATCACCAATATCGGACCCGCCCACCTGGAGGGTTTTGGATCTCTGAATGTCGTGATGGAGGAAAAGGGGGATCTCTTCCTCACCATGAAGGATTCGGGGGTGGCTGTCATCAACAGGGATGATCCCTTTTCGAGGGTGCTGGCAGACCGGTGGGTGGGGAGAAACATCGGTTTCGGCATCGACGAGAATGCCTTTGTCAGGGCCGAGCGGATCTTTATGAGGGGTGGGCGGGGTGTGAGCTTTACCCTCAATATGGGAGGAATCGGTAAGGGAATCGATATGACCGTTGCCGGCAGGCACAACATATACAATGCCCTGGCCTGCGCGGCGGCCTGCTGGGCTCTGGACATCCCCTATGACCTGATCTGTGAGGGATTATCGGCGTTCAGCCAGATAGAGGGCCGTATGGAGATTCACTGGCTGAGAAGGGGAGGCACTGTCATCGACGACACGTACAATGCGAACCCCGCCTCGGTCACGGAGGCCCTCAAGACCCTGGCCGATCTGAAGGGGAAGAATGAGAGCATCGTCATCCTGGGGGACATGCTCGAACTGGGGGGTGAGACCGAGCGGCTGCACGAGGAGGTCGGGAGAACCGTAGCCGATACCGGCGTGGGCACCCTTTTCCTCAGGGGTGATTTTTCGGATGCCGTGGCGAGGGGTGCCGTGGAGCGGGGATTCAGAGAAGACCGGATCCATTTCGTCGAAACGCCGGACACAATCATGGCTGTGCTCCGCGGACTCGTGCGGGAGGGGGACTGGATACTGATAAAGGGGTCGAGACGGATGAAGATGGAGGAATTCCTCGACGCGATCCTGGAGGAATTCGGCTAGCGGTCCCTGCGGTTTTTTGCACCCCGGCGGTTACGGCGGATGGTGCGGGAATACCGTATATAGGTGTTAGTTTATTGTAGGCCACTACACAGTGTGGTATATGCGGCAAGATCGTCATGCTCTGCCGAACTCGGAGAGCGTGGCCGGGAGAACGTATCATGATCTATCATCTTCTGTATCCACTGAGCGATGTCTACTCATGGCTTAATGTATTTCGCTACATCACGTTCAGGACGATATACTCGACGATCACCGCTCTGGCCATCTGCTTTGTCCTCGGCCCCTGGGTGATCGGCAGGCTCCGGGCCTTCAGCATCAAACAGCCGATCCGCGGCGACGGTCCCAACTCTCACCTCTCAAAGGAGGGGACTCCTACCATGGGCGGCATTCTGATCATCTTTTCCGTCGTTGTGTCGACCCTCCTCTGGGCGCGGCTCACCGTGGACTATATCTGGATCATGCTGTTGGTGACGGTGGGATTCGGTCTTATCGGTTTCTGCGACGATTATCGTAAACTGTCGAACGGGAGCAAGGGAATCCCGGGGAAGGTCAGACTTGCCGCGGAGATCGTGATAGCGCTCTTTATCAGTATCATCTTGTACCTGAACCCCGGGTTCAGTTCTAACCTGACCATCCCCTTCTTCAAGACGCTCCTCCCCGACCTCGGGTGGGGGTATGTGATCCTCTCCACGTTTATCATCGTAGGGGCGGCAAATGCGGTCAACCTTACCGACGGTCTCGACGGTCTCGCCATAAGCCCGGCAACGATCTGTTTCGCAACCTACCTCCTCTTCGCCTACTTTGCCGGGAACATAAAGGTGTCGGGATATCTCCAGATCCCCTACGTGGCGGGGGTGGGGGAACTGACGGTCTTCTGCGGGGCGATGGTCGGGGCCGGACTCGGCTTTCTCTGGTACAACACGTATCCCGCTCAGATATTCATGGGCGACGTGGGGTCGCTCTCTCTGGGGGGGGCCTTGGGGACGCTGGCCATCCTCACGAAACAGGAGATCCTCCTCGCCATCGTGGGGGGGATCTTCGTGGTCGAGACTATCTCGGTGATCTTTCAGGTGGGCTGGTTCAAGATGTCGAACGGAAACCGCATCTTCAGGATGGCGCCGATACACCACCACTTTGAATTGAAGGGATGGGCGGAGCCCAAGGTAATCGTGCGGTTTTGGATTATCTCCGTCATCCTTGCGCTGATCGCCGTCAGCACGTTGAAGTTGCGGTAAGGGACCGCACAGTTGCGGGTGTCTATTCATGGATCTGGAAGGAAAGACAATTCTGGTAATCGGCCTGGGGAAAACGGGCGTCGCGACGGCCCGGTTTCTCCTCGAAAAGGGGGCCAGGGTCATGGCCGCCGAGGAGAAGCCGCTTGCCGAACTTGGCGATACCATCGCCCCCCTCAGGGGAATGCCGGGGCTGGAGATGGGGATCGGACAGGCTGATCTGGACGTCCTCTCGCGAGCGAACCTGATCGTTCCTTCGCCGGGGGTGCCGCCCTTCAATCCCCTGCTCGCGGAGGGTATGAGGAGGGGGATCCCGGTCGTCAGTGAATTGGAACTCGCCGCCGGATATGTCAGAACACCGATCATTGCGATCACCGGAACCAACGGGAAGACGACGACGACGACCCTGGTGGGCGAGATCCTGGCGCACTGCGGCAAGCGGGTCTTCGTCGGCGGCAATATCGGCACGCCGCTCATATCGTACGCCGGCGCCGTAAAGGAGGACGATTACGTGGTGCTGGAGGTCAGCAGCTTCCAGCTCCAGTGGGTCAGGGACTTTCACCCCTTTGTGGCGGTTCTTCTGAATGTGAGCTGCGACCACCTCGATTATCACCCCTCCCTTGAGGAGTACCGCTCCGTGAAGGAGCGGATATTCGCCCGTCAGGGGCGGGGGGATCTGGCCGTCCTGAACGCGGACGACCCCGCATCGGCGGATCTGGCGAGACGGCTGCCGGCCGAACATGTCGTCTGCTTCAGCTCGTCGTCGACGCTGGAGAGAGGGATCTTCATCGACGGCAAAACAATCAGATGCCGTCGTCCGGAAGCGGATGAGGAGTACCCCGTCGGGCGGATACGGCTCCGGGGGGTACATAATCTGGAAAATGTCATGGCGGCGGTGCTTGCCGCACGGATGTGCGGGTGCCCGCCCGCAGGCATTATCGATGTGCTCGGCACCTTTACCGGTATCGCGCACCGGATAGAATTTTCCGGGAGGGTGGACGGGGTTGATTACTACGACGATTCGAAGGGAACGAATGTGGATGCGGTATACCGGGCTTTGCAGTCATTCCCCGGCCCGGTGATCCTCCTTGCGGGGGGCAGGTACAAGGGCGGGGATTTCGGGATGCTGGCGGCGCTGCTCAGGGAGCGGTGCAAGGCCCTGATCGTCTTCGGCGAGGCGGCTCGGCGTATAGAGTCCATGATCGGCGGGATCGTGAGGACGAAGCGTGCCGGGACCTTGCGCGAGGCTGTACGCATGGCCCGCGATATCGCGTCGTCCGGCGACACGGTACTCCTGTCGCCGGGCTGTTCGAGCTTTGACGAATTCAGGAACTACGAGGAACGGGGATCCGTCTTCAAGGAGATCGTCCGGCGGATGGGTCACGAGGGGAGTAAGGGGATATGGGCAGACAGTCTTCAATAGCAGGCGGCAGGCCGGATATCGTACTCTTTGCTGTCACGATCATCTTGGTGGTCGTCGGGACGGTGATGATCTACAGCTCGAGTTCCATTATTGCCCTGGAGAAGTACGGCGACGGGTATCATTACATCAAGCGGCAGATCGTCTTTGTCCTCCTCGGCCTCGGCGTCATGATAGGGACCTCCAGGGTGCCTTACCGGTACTGGAGGAATGCGGCGTATCCTCTCGTGCTCACAGCGATGGCGTTCCTGGTACTCCTCGTGGTTCCGGGTATCGGAACAACGGTGGGAGGCGCCACCCGGTGGCTCCGCGCGGGGGGCGTCTCTTTCCAGGTGTCAGAACTCGTGAAAATTGCGCTGGTCATATTCCTGGCGCATTACCTCACGAAGAAGATCGCGCACATAAAGGAGTTTTCACGCGTCTTCCTGATCCCGCTGGTCGTTCTGCTGATCATCCTCGGCCTCGTCCTGTGGCAGCCCGATTTCGGCGCAGCCGTCATCATGGTCATGGTCTTTATGCTGATGTTCTACCTGGCGGGAAGTCGCATCACCTATCTTGCGGGTCTTGCGGCGATGGCCATCCCCGCGGGGGTGGTTCTGATCATGCAGGAAAGCTACCGTATGCGGAGGCTGCTGTCCTTCCTCAATCCCTGGGAGGATCCGACCAGAACGGGATTTCAGATCATACAGTCGTTCATCTCATTCGGCTCCGGCGGGGCCTTCGGGGTGGGGCTCGGCAACAGCATGCAGAAACTTTTCTATCTACCGGAACCGCATACGGATTTCATCCTTTCGGTCATCGCCGAGGAGGGGGGATTTATCGGGGTCGTCATCGTTGTTGTCTTATTTTCCATCCTCGTCTTTCGCGGTTTCGTGATCTCCTTCCACTGCAAGGACATATTCGGGATGCTGCTCTCCTCCGGCCTGACCGCGGTCATTGCGCTGGAGGCATTTATCAATATGGCGGCCGTCATGGGGCTCGTCCCCACCAAGGGACTGGTGCTCCCCTTTCTCAGTTACGGGGGAACCTCCCTGATGATGTGCATGATGGGGATCGGGATACTGCTGAACGTATCCTCTCGCCAGGGACAGGAGGAGGTCACTGCGGAGACCCCGTGACCGGGCGGTCTGATGGCGGGTCATCCGCGGTATGCGTATGGAGAAGAGAGGGATCAGGATCATGATAGCCGGCGGCGGCACCGGGGGGCACCTCTTCCCCGCCGTCGCAATCGCCGATGAGTTTCTGGAGCGGTCGCGGATGAACGATATCCTCTTCATAGGGACCGAGCGGGGCCTGGAGGCCAGGCTCCTCCCCGGCCTGGGTTTTGAGCTCCGGACGATCACGGTGGAGGGGATAAAGGGCCGGGGGATTGCGGGGATGCTCGGCGGTCTGATGAAGATCCCGCGGGGAATGGCACAGTCGGTCTCCCTCCTGCGTGAGTTCCGCCCCCATATCGTTCTGGGGGTCGGGGGGTACGCCTCGGGGCCGGCGGTGATGGCGGCCCGTTGCAT
>JAFGSH010000010.1 GCA_016934695.1 Deltaproteobacteria bacterium | reverse complement strand
GGGTGTCATCTGGCAGGGCGTCATCCGTCCCCATCAGAGGGCCATGATGATCGATTGGGAATGAGTCTGCAGGCTGATATACGCCAGGAAGAAAGATCTTCCTGAAAATCGGGGGAAAATCGGGGGATACAATACGTATTTCTTCACAAGAAGGATGTTAAATAGACAGAGTATCCCCCCACATTTCTTCTGCCGCTACGGACTCGGTCTCCTCGCCGCAGAGCAGCCCGTTATATGACGGCATAAAACGAGAGATGAGCATGATCACATTAAAAAAGAGAGGATTAGCCTGGCTCAAAGGCTTTCACTTGGTAGCAGTTTCTTGCTGGGTTGGTGGAGCTGTTTCCTTAATACTACTCTATTTTCTAAAAAAAGGTGTTCATGACGGGAATGTTCTATACGGAATAAATCAAAGTATTCATCACATTGATATGGCGATTGTCGTAATTCCCGGCGCTTTCGGATGTCTGATTACAGGTTTGATCTATTCGTCATTCAGTAATTGGGGGTTTTTTAAACATGATTGGTTGACATTCAAATGGATTGTTACAGTAGCAGCAATTGTATTTGGCACATTTTTTCTTGGTCCCTGGGAAACAACCATGATGGAGATTTCAGAAAAGCTTGGAATGTCTTCACTGGATGACCCGGAATATCTGCATAACGAAAAGATGAACTTGCTGTTCGGTATTATTCAGGTCTCGGTGCTGGTGGTCACAATATTCGTCTCTGTTTTCAAACCCTGGAAATCAAGAAGAGCCAACAGGTGACTCATATACCAACCAGCGGTATGAGAAGGCCTCCCCATCGTTTGACAGGCGACTAACCTTCTCTTAAAAAACAGGGTAACGTTATGAGTGAAGAAAATAAATCAATTCATGAGTTTGACTTCGAATTGATCTGCGAATATTTTTCGAGCATAGAACGACAGGGGCCCGGCAGCCCTGAGGTCACCATCAAGGCCTTGAGCTTTATCGATAATCTGACGGACGAATCCCGCATTGCCGATATCGGGTGCGGAACCGGCGGTCAGACGATGGTGTTGGCCCGTCATGCGCCGGGACGTATTACCGGTATCGATTTGTTTCCCGTTTTTATCGATCTCTTTAACGCACATGCCTTTAAACTGAATCTTCAGGATAGAGTAAATGGTATTGTCGGTTCGATGGACAACCTGCCTTTTCAGCAGGAAGAACTGGATCTGATCTGGTCGGAAGGGGCCATCTATAATATCGGGTTTGAACGTGGCCTGAATGAATGGCGTATGTTTCTGAAGACGGGAGGCTATATTGCCGTTTCCGAGGCCTCGTGGTTTACCGAAGAGCGGCCTGTCGAAATTGACGAGTTCTGGACGGATGCGTATCCGGAAATCGATACGATTCCACGTAAGGTCGAGAAGATGCAGAAGGCGGGATATATTCCAGTGGCCACGTTTGTTCTGCCTGAAAATTGCTGGACTGAACATTTTTACGATCCGCAAGTTCCCGCGCAGAAAGACTTCCTGAAAAAATACGCAGGTGATAAAACTGCCGAAGAACTCATGACATACCAAAGGCATGAGGCTGAGTTATATTACAGATACAAAGAGTTTTACGGCTATGTCTTCTATATTGGGAAAAAGATTTAAATTATATGATTCAAGGTTTTATGTTTTGTAAGGCTTCCAACAACGGCACCCGGCGGATGCGCAGAACGCGCCGCTGAAGCGCAGTGCTGAGGCCTCATCCAAAGGAGAAACCATGAAGATTCGATCCATTGATCACATCAGTTACGCGGTTACCGACGTCGATGCAACCATCGATGCCTGGTCCCGGCTGTACGGGATCAGCCCCTGGACCTATCAGGAAAACGGAGGCACGGACGTCAAGGGGCGGCCCTGGAAGATCCGCATGGCCTTCGCCCGGGTGGGGCCGGTGGAGGTCGAACTGGTCCAGTGCGTGGAAGGGAGGATCTTCCAGTCGAAGTTTATCGACAAGTGGGGCGAAGGTCTCCACCATATCGGTTTCTTCGTCGACGATGTCGACGCGGAGGTGGCGAAGCTGGTCGCGGAGGGCGCCAATGTGCTGATCCATGACCCCGGGCGGTTCGCCTATCTCGACGCGGGCGGACCCGGGGGTGCCATCTTTGAGCTGATGTGCAGGAGGGGTTGAGACAGAACGGATACGAAGCGGGAATGCCGTGGCAATCACGGTAATCCTGAGGAACTCTTCGACATCGTCGACGGCGG
Source organism: Deltaproteobacteria bacterium (assembly GCA_016934695.1). Next base: position 19,825 of record JAFGSH010000010.1, on the reverse strand, counting down.
GGATACCGTGACGGGACAGGCGACGCGGGGGGAGTGTCACGCGGATCCCGCGCTGATACACCGGGCGGTCTTTGTGCTGGTGTATGATGATGAACGGGGCCGGATCCTGTGGCAGGAGTGGAGCTTCTCGAAGGATGTCAATCCCGGCTGGTGGGTGACGTCGGTCAGCGGGCATGTCAATGCCGGCGAATCGAACGAGGAGGCAGCTGTCCGGGAGACCGGGGAGGAGATCGGCGTGGATCTGCCAGTGGAGCTCCTGGGGACGTTTCTGTACCGCTATCCGACCGAGACGGAGTGTTCCGCCGTCTTCCGGGCGGTCTCGTCGGGGCCGTTCAACTATCATAGAGACGAGATCTCTTCCGTGGAGTTCATGACGGTCGCGGAAATCCTGAGAAGAGAGAGGGAGGGGCGGTTGAAGCTGTCGCCCGCCGTTCACCGTATTATCGATTCCCTGTCGCTGGATTGAGCAGGCCAGTCGGGATAAGCGGCTACTTCAGTCTATAACGAGCCTCGCCCTTCTGAAATGAGTGGCTGCCGTTCGGTGTCATGACATTCCAGCGTATCTCGATCTCGTCATAGATGGGCGCCAGTTTCTGGAGGACATCCTCCCGCCTCTCCCTGGTCCCGTTACAGATGTCCCGGAAGTGCAGCCGCCCGGACCAGATCCTGCCTCTCTTCGGATTCCACAGTTCATACTTGACCAGTGCGGACGCGGACCCCTCGGGACACCGCTCGCACCGGTTCGAGGCGTCGGTCGATCTGTTGTCGAGAGACGTTGCCAGCGTGTATCTGCCGCTTCTCAGCGCGATCGACAGGTGGGCGTCGAAGTTCCACATGCCGTCCTGACCCTTCAACGGGTTGAGCGCGTCGGCAGGCGAAGCGGCAAAGAGCACGGCAACAAGGATGCAGATCATGAATCCGGAGATCCGGACAAGCTCCTTCATTTTGCTGTCCCTCCTTGTTCATTGAGAATCATTCGGTGTCATGGTCTCTTTTACTATGCCGTATGCCGATTGTCCACTGCGGATATCCCCCCGTTATAATCCTTGACAACGGCGCGCCGTTCCCGTTGAATAGAATGCCGGGGCATTTCACGAACGGGAGGACGAGCGATGAACGGCGACAACGGCACGCACCGCGCATCGATAGGCTACATCCTGTGGCTCTTCGGTTTTACCGGCTCGCACCGGTTCTATTACGGCAAACCGGTCTCCGGGACGGTCTATTTCCTGACCTTCGGCCTCCTCGGTATCGGGTGGCTGGTCGATCTCTTCCTGATCCCCTCGCTCCGGCGGCAGGCGAACCTGCATTTTTCCGAGGGTGAGCACGATTATTCGGTTGCATGGATCCTCCTGACCTTTCTGGGGATCTTCGGGGTTCACCGGATGTACCTGGAAAAGTGGTTCACGGGGATCCTGTACCTGCTGACGGGGGGCATCTTCGGCCTGGGGTACCTGTACGACTTCTGGACGCTGAACGACCAGATCGCCGCGGCAAACGGCTCCCCGTGGGCCGGATACCTGGACAAGGGGGGATGCTGAGGGAATGAATGCCGGCCGGTCCTACGGAACGCTTGCAATCCCCCGGGGTATCCTTTAGACTTCCGCCGGTGTGGGAGGGATGGGGGCCATGTACCAGCATGTGGACGGATACCTGAATTTTCTCGCGGTCGAGAAGGGCGTCTCCCTGAACACCCTGGAGGCGTACAGCCGGGACCTGAGCCGGTATGCCGGTTTCGCCGAACAAGCGGGGATCACGGATATCAGGAACATCTCCTCCGACACGATCATCTCCTTTCTCGGAGACCTGAAGGGGGGCGGCCTGGCGGCCACGTCGATCAACCGGGCGCTCGCGGCCCTCAGGGGGTTCTACAAGTATCTCCTGGCCGAGGATATCATCGACGAGAACCCGGTGGCCTCCATCGAGCTGGCGAAGGTCTGGATGCACCTGCCCGACACGCTCGGCCGCGAGGAGATGGCCCTCCTCCTGAGGCAGCCCGGGACGAAGACGCCTCTTGCCATGCGGGACACCGCGATGCTTGAGCTCCTGTACGCGACTGGGATCCGCGTGTCGGAGCTGGTCTCCCTGAAGATGGGGAACATCAACTGGCAGGCGGGATACCTGATCGTCGTGGGGAAGGGAAACAAGGAGCGGATCGTCCCCATCGGGCAGACGGCCCTCGACTGTCTCAACCGGTATGCGGCGGAGACACGAAGAAAGCTGGCCGGGGGCAGGGCGGTGAACATCCTCTTCCTGAATCGTTCGGGGGAGGGTCTCACACGTCAAGGATTCTGGAAGATTGTAAAAAAATATGTTAGAAAGGCCGGGCTCGACAAGAAGGTGTACCCCCATACCTTCAGGCACTCCTTCGCGACGCACCTCCTGGAAGGAGGGGCGGATCTGCGTTCCGTGCAGGTGATGCTCGGCCACGCCGACATATCGACGACGCAGATCTACACGCACGTTACGCGCGAGCGGTTGAAGGAGATTCACCGGAAGTACCACCCGCGAGGATAGGAATGGATTACTACAGCAATTCCGCAGATGAGAAGAAATCGCCGGAAGAACCCCGTCCCCCGGAACGGAGATTCGGGTTCAAGGCGGTCGTCTTTCTCGTTGTCCTGATCTCTTTCGGGGTGGGGATCGCCTTCAGGCCCCTGCTGAGAAGCTTCGGCGGACTGGAATATCTGGAACGGGCGAAAGACACCGTCCTGGTCGCCGTCGCAGGGAAGAGCCCCCGGCTCTACTATCTTGATATTGAGAAGAACGGTACGGACTATCGGCTGGAGGAAGGGGACAGCTTTGAGGTCTCGTACCGGGACGAGTTTGTCGTGAAGCGGGTATCGACGAACGCCCCCTTCAACCGGGGGATCACGGTGGATGTCGAGGGGACGGAGGGTGCGAACGACCTGGAGGCGCTCCTCAAGGGGATCGAACTGGTCGACATGAAGATAGCGGATGATACGAGGACCTTCGAAATCACGGTCCTGTATCACGATGAACCGATCGCCTCCATTCCGATGGAGGTGCGGGTCACGCCCCAGGACTGGCTGCGGTTCGCGAGGGGAACCACAGAGGAGCAATCTCAGATCGAGTATCTCGAGCGCGCCGTTCAGATGCAGGCGGATGATGTCAACGTGCGCAAGATGCTGGCGAGGCTGTACGTGAAATCTGGCGAGACGGCCAAAGGGATCGAGGAATATAAGAAGGTCTTGAAACAGAAACCCGATGATCTCGCCTCGCTGATCGAGCTGGCGAAGATATACGTGGCCGCCAAGCAGCATAAGAAGGCCATATCGACGTACCGCAAGATTCTTGCGATCGACCCCAAGGACGATATCGCCTACGCGAACATCGCCTATTCCTATGCGCAGATGGGGAACTGGAAGCGGGCGGTCACCAGCAGCGAGGCATCCCTCAAGCTGAACCCCGACAGCACCACCGTCCGCTACAACCTGGCCGAGGCGTACGCGAGGACGGGCAGGCACGCCGAGGCGATCGAACAGTACGAAAAGGTCATGAAGAAGATGCCGGGCGACGTGAACGTGATGATCGCGCTGGCGGACGCCTATCTCAGGGCAGGGAAGAACGACGAGGCGATCACCATGTATGGAAGGGTGCTGGAAAAACAGCCGAAGAACGCCTCCGCGTACGCCAACATAGGGGTCGCGCACGGGAACAAGGGGAGACTCAGGGAGGAGATAGAGAATTACCGGAAGGCGATCTCTCTCAGCCCCAAAAACCCCGTCATCCATTTCAACCTTGCCACGGCGTACGAAAAAGGGAAACTCTATGATAAGGCAGCCCAGGAGTATGAAAAGGTACTGGAGCTGAAACCCGATGACACCGATGCCCAGCTGCGGCTTGCCGAATATCATCTGGTGCGGAAGGACTATGCCAGGGCGATACCCCTGTATGAGAAGGTGGCTAAGGAACGGTCGAAGGAGGCGTTCCTCTACGAGAGACTGGGATTCGCGTACGGGGAGACGAAGCGATATAAGGAATCTGCCCTCAACTATGAAAAGGCCGTGCGGTACGGATCGAAGGATGGGGATGTCCGTTACAATCTTGCCGTTGCGTACGACAGGGCCGGAAACAGGAAGGGGGCGATCTCCGAATATGAGAAGTTCGCCGCGCAGAAGCCCACGATGGAGGTCCTGACCATCCTGGCGGATCATTACCTGAAGGGAGGAGAGTACGACAAGGCCATCTCGACCTATCAGAGGATGATCAAGCTCAGGCCCAAAGAGGGGGGGCTGTATGTGAACCTCGGGTACGCTTACAGCCTGAAGGGGAATTTCGACGAGGCTATAGCCAGCTATAAGACCTCGCTCCAGTACGACCGTGAGGACGACATCGTGTATTACCGGCTCGGCCAGGCGTACGAGAAGAAGGGGATGTACGAAGAGGCGCTCGCCCAGTATATCCACGCCTATGAGATCAATCCCGATTCGCGTGAGGCGGCGCGCAAGATACCGCAGATGCGGATTCGGATGCTCCAGCAGAAACACCGGTAGGGACGGACGGTTATGGCGGAAGCCCGATACCGTCGGCGGAAATCATGAGGGGGGGATAGGGGTGAAACAGATTGTTTTGAACGATATGGTGATCGGCGGAGGGGCTCCCTTTGTCCTGATCGCGGGCCCCTGTGTCATCGAGGACGGTGCGGCGGCGGAGAAGATCGCCGGGAACCTCAGGGACCTGGCGAGGGAGATGAACATCCCCTTTATCTTCAAGGCATCCTATGACAAGGCGAATCGAAGCGCCCTCGGATCCTTCCGGGGGCCGGGCCTTGAGGAGGGGCTCGACATACTCCGGCGGATCAGGGAGGGACTTCGAATTCCCGTCCTCTCCGACGTGCACCGCTTCGAGGAGATCGAGGCGGCTTCGAAGGTGCTCGACGTCATGCAGGTTCCGGCGTTCCTGTGCCGGCAGACGGATTTTCTGCTGGCGGTCGCCGGGGCCGCCAGGGTTGTCAACGTCAAGAAGGGACAGTTTCTCGCTCCGTGGGATGTATCGAATATCGTGGAGAAGGTGACTTCCGCGGGGAACGATAACATCCTGATTACCGAGCGGGGGGTGACCTTCGGCTACAACAACCTTGTCGCCGATATGCGCTCGCTCCCGCTCCTGAGGAAGATAGGGTATCCCGTCATCTTCGATGCCACGCACAGCGTGCAGCTTCCGGGGGGTGCCGGCGCCTCGTCCGGGGGAGACAGGGAGATGGCGGCGTATCTGGCGCGTGCCGCGGTCGCCACAGGGGTCGACGGCCTCTTTATGGAGGTCCATCCCGACCCCGAGCGGGCCTTGTGTGACGGCCCCAACTCTCTCCGCCTGGATTCTCTTCCGGGTCTTCTCGGAATGCTCAGGAAGATAGACGGAATCATCAAGAATTATGAAACATAGGAGGAAAAAGGGTATGGATACATCCCTCGCTGAAAAACTCAAGAAGGTCGTTCTCCTGGTCCTGGATGTCGACGGCGTGATGACCGACGGGAAGATCATCATCGATGACGTGGGGAATGAGACCAAGAACTTCCACGTCAGGGACGGCCACGGGCTCAAGTTGCTGATGCGGGGCGGCGTCGATGTCGTCCTGCTGACGGGGAGAAGGTCGGGAGTGGTGAGACGCCGCGCGGAAGACCTCGGGGTCAGGGGCGTGTACCAAGGGGCAAAGGACAAGGCGCAGGTGATGGGAGAGATCCTTGCCGAGAGAGGGGTGCCGGGCGAGCACGTCGCGTACGTGGGGGATGACATCGTGGATATCCCCGCGTTCAGGATGGCGGGGTTCTCGGCGGCCGTCGCGGATTCCCCCGACTATGTCAAGGAGCAGGCCGATTATGTCACCGGGAAAGCGGGAGGACATGGCGCCGTAAGAGAGGTCTGCGAGATGATCCTCAAGGCCCGGGGTGAGTGGGGGGCGGTGACGGCGCGATACGGGATGGACGGCGGAGAGTGAGACTTCCGCTTTACATATTGATCGTTCGGTGGTACATTTCTTGCTGAGACGAGAAAGGGGGGCCTTGAGAGGCGGGTTTCCGTTCGCGCAGTGATGAGGCACGAGCGGAGGCCGTTCACCTTCGGAGGCGTACCCTTCAATTTTTTGGGATCTAACGCCTTTGCCGAAAAAAATATCTGCCAAGAAACTGTTGATAGGGGTGGGGATTCTCCTTGCGTGCGTGTTGGCGCTGTATATGATCCGCAGCGGGCACCGGGGTGGGGAAGTCCTGAGAGTCCTTTCCGACGAGGTCGATCTTCGGATAAAGGATTTTCACTACACCGAAGTGGGAGATTCCGATCTGACGTGGGAGATCAATGCGGACACCGCCACGTATATGAAGAAGGACAATATCACCCTCTTTGAAAACGTGAAGATACGGCTCATCTTCTCAAATGGTGATGTCTATGTGATAACGGGGGAGAAGGGCTCCCTGCATACCGACACGAATGACATGGAGATACGGGGGAACGTGGTTGCCTCTTCGGACGAAGGGGAGCGGTTCGAAACGGCCGTTCTCTACTACACCCACCGGGGAGGGGACGGGCTGATCCACACGAAGGACCCCGTGAGGATGCTGCGCCCCGGTACCGACGTGAGAGGTGTCGGGATGAATCTCTCGTTCAAACGCAAGAAGGCGACTCTGCTGTCCCGTGTCAGGGCGACGATAGACCTTGGTCAGAGGGGAGAGGCGGAATGATAATCTGGCGCGAATGTGCAATGAGAAGAGCAGGTGTGGCGGTCCTGCTGTCCGTGGCGGTCCTTTTTCTTGCCGTGGCGGGGGTGTGCCGGGCCGAAGGCCTCACTACACAGGTACAGTCCAAGAGTCCCATACGGATAACCTCCGACCGTCTGGATGCCTATGACGACGAGGCCTTTGTCCTCTTTTCCGGGAACGTCGTGGCTATCCAGGACGATGCGGTGATCCACGCGGATAAGCTGTACCTCTACTATGAGAAGAAGACGGAGGAGGAGAAGAAGTCCTCCTCCGTCGCGACGACCAGCGGGGGGAAGATAGAGCGGATCGAGCTGAGAGGCAATGTCCATATGAAGAAGGGAGAGCGGATTGCCACCGGGGACAGGGCCGTCTTTCACAATGCCGATCAGACGGTCGTCATGACCGGCAACGCCGTGATGCGCGAGGGAGAAAATGTGATCACGGGGGACAAGGTTACCGTTTTCCTGAATGAGAACAGAGGGGTTGTCGAGACTTCCAGTAAGGAGAAGCGGGTGACCGCTGTTATCTATCCGGAGGATGACACCCTGAGAAAAGGAAAACCTGAGGAACCTCAGAAGACCGAAGAATCCGAAAACTCCGAACCATCTGAAGAGCCCGGGAAAACCGGGAAACAGGCGGACTGAATCTGTGGAAGCACTTTTTGGGGTAGAACTGGTAAAGGTGTACGGCGGGCGGCGGGTCGTCGATAATATCAACCTGGAGATTCATCCGGGCGAGGTGGTCGGCCTCTTGGGGCCGAACGGGGCGGGAAAAACCACGACCTTTTACATCGTGGTGGGACTGATACGGCCGGACAGCGGGAGGGTCCTGCTCAACGGCAAGGATATCAGCCGGGATCCCATGTATATGAGGGCGCGGAAGGGGATCAACTATCTCCCGCAGGAACCGTCGGTGTTCCGGAAGCTGACCGTTGAAGACAACATCATGGCCGTTCTGGAGACGCTGTATATCGACAGGGGGGAGCGGGAGGAGCGGCTGCGCGAGCTTCTCAAGGAGCTGGATCTCTCGGGCCTTGCCAAGAGCATGGCGTACTCGCTTTCGGGGGGCGAACGGAGGCGTGTGGAGATTACACGGGCGCTGGTCACGTCGCCGCAGTACATGCTCCTCGATGAACCCTTTGCAGGGATCGATCCGATAGCGGTCGCTGATATTCAAGAGATCATCCGTGCGTTACGGTCCAAGGGGATCGGGGTCCTGATCTCCGATCACAACGTGAGAGAGACCCTGAAGGTGTGTGACAGGGCGTATATCGTGAACGAAGGTACGATCCTGGTCGAGGGCGACCCGGATACAATAGCGGGGAGCGAAATCGCCCGCAGGATCTACCTTGGAAAAAATTTCGGTCTGTAGAGATCGTCCGTAATACATCGATCTCTTTCCGGCTAGAGGACAGGCGGGGCAATGGTTTTTGAGCTGAGACAGAATCTGAAACTGACGCAGCAGCTGGTGATGACCCCGCAGCTGCAGCAGTCGATCAAGCTCCTCCAGCTTTCGAGACTCGAGCTCGTGGACGCCATCAACCAGGAGCTTGAAGAAAATCCTCTCCTCGAAGACCGCTCTGTCGACGGTGATCCCGAAACGGAGATCGTTCCGGAACTCGAGGATATGAAGGTCGAGACGCCGACCAAGGAGATCACGGGAGAGGGGGACGGAAAGGAAGAGTTTGACTGGGACAGTTATATCGAGGATTTCGGTCCCATGGGTGTTCCCCATCAGGGTCGGGAAGATGTGGATGCGCCGGCGTTCGAAAATGTGCTGACCAGGGCGGGATCTCTGTCGGATCACCTTCAGTGGCAGCTCAGCCTTTCGCGTTTTACCGATGTGGAACGGCGCGTGGGCGAACAGATCATCGGCAACCTGAACGGCGACGGATACCTGATGGCGAACGTCGATGAGATCGCCGCCCTCGAGGAGGTGGAGCCGGCCTTTGTCGAGGAGGTTCTCGCCAAGGTTCAGGAATTCGATCCCCCCGGCATCGCAGCGAGGGATCTGAAGGAGTGTCTCCTCATACAGATCGGATTCCTGAATGTCGATTCCCCCCTTCCTCGAAGGATCGTCGAACAGTACCTGAAGGATCTCGAAACGAGAAACTACCAGAGTATTGCCAGCAAGGAAAAGGTCCCCATCGGCGAGGTCGAACAGGCGGCTCTCCTGATAGGTTCATTGAACCCGAAACCGGGTCTCCCTTACAACGAAGACAAGCCGCAATATATCATTCCGGACGTATTCATCTTCAAGTTAGGGGACCAGTACCGGATCTCCCTGAACGACGACGGCCTGCCGAAGTTGCGGGTGAGCAACTTCTACAGGGAGATCCTGGGCGGGATGAAGACCGACGGGGGGAACAAGAGCAAGGAGTACATCAAGGAGAAACTGCAGTCGGCGACCTGGCTGATCAAGAGCATCGAGCAGCGCCAGAAGACGATCTACCGGGTATCGGAGAGCATCCTAAACCACCAGATCGAATTCTTCGACAAGGGCATCAGCTACCTGAAGCCGATGGTCCTGAGGGATATCGCCGACGACGTCCAGATGCACGAATCGACGATCAGCAGGGTCACCACCAACAAGTACATGCACACCCCCCGGGGCATATTCGAGCTCAAATATTTCTTCAACAGCGGGATCAACCGAATGGGGGACGTCCAGATAGCGTCCCAGAGCGTCAAAGAGAAGATACGGCAGATCGTCGGCGGTGAAGACAGCAAGAAGCCCTATAACGACAGCCAGATTGTGAAGATACTCGCGGATTCGAACATATCCATCGCGCGGAGAACGGTCGCGAAGTACAGGGATATGCTGGGTATATTGCCGTCATCGAGGAGAAAGAAGTACTTCTGATCCGGGGTGAAATACCGGTTGACTTTTACGGTCGGCTCACATATAAGGCGGAGTTTCATCGTTCGACCGGCCGATAGAAACGAGTTACGAGGAGGGACAGTATGCAGATCTCTTTTACCTTCCGCAACATGGAAGCGGGGGAATGGTTGAAGGAATACGTCGACAAAAAACTTGCCAGGGTTGAGCGGTATATCGATAAGCCCGTCAATGCCAGCGTGGTGCTTGCCGTAGAAAAGTTCAGAAATGTTGCAGAGATAAATCTGACGGCCAAGGGGATCACCCTGCAGGGAAGGGAAGAGGCAAAGGAGATGACCCTCGCCATCGACGCTGTCATCGATAAGGTGGAACGGCAGATAAAGAAATACAAGCAGAAGGTGAGGAACCACAAAGACGTCTCATCCCGGAGTGAAAACGTGTCGGCAGTCACGGAGTATGAGGAACATGGGGAACCTGATGAAGACTCCCGGGTGGCGAAGGTGCAGAAGATCATACTGGAACCCATGTCCCTGGACGATGCGATCATGGAGATGGACGGATCGAAGAACAGGTTCATCGTATACAGGGACTCTTCTTCCGAGAACGTAAGTATTCTCTACCGTCGTGATGACGGGAGGTATCTCCTGATCGAGACCAACAGCTGAAAGCGGGGTGACGAGTCATGATAACTATCCGGGACATGCTGAAGGAAGACTTTATCATAGAAGACCTGAAATCCAAGACGAAGAAAGAAGTCCTCGTCGAGCTGTCGGATGTCTTCCTGCACAGTCATACGGATATCGACCGTGACTCGGTGATCGAGGTCCTGATGGAGCGGGAGAAGCTGGGGAGTACGGGGATAGGGGACGGTATCGCCATACCCCATGGGAAACTGGCGGGCCTTGGCAGTCTTGTGGTTTCATTCGGACGGAGCAGGGTGGGGGTTGATTTTGATTCCCTGGACGGCGGGCCGGTGCATATCTTTTTTCTCCTCATGGCTCCCGAGAATTCGGCCGGACAGCATCTGAAGGCGCTGGCGAAGATCTCGCGGATGCTGAAGGATGTCTCCTTCAGGGAGGCTCTCGTCAAGGCCGAGTCATCCAGGGAGATATACGATCTTATCGTGGAGAGGGACAGGGCCTATCTCTAGAGCCCGGCTTTTCCACATTTCACACGTTAGCATGAGAACGCAGGCATGACGGTATGCCTGACCGGGGTGGTGCAGCGGAAGCGGCACCATAGCGAGAGGTAGGGGCGCGGTGAAAAATCTTCGTATCGTCATCATAACCGGCCTGTCCGGTTCCGGGAAAAGCACAGCCCTGAAGGCCCTGGAGGATATCGGTTTCTTCTGCGTGGATAATCTTCCGGTCATGCTCCTCCCCAAGTTTCTGGACCTGCAGACAGGGACCTCCTCCGAGATCTCCAAGATAGCCCTGGTCATGGACCTGCGCGAGAAACACTTTCTCGAAAGACATATCGAGGTCCTCTCACGCCTGAGAAAGAAGAAGTACGATGTCGAGATACTCTTTCTCGATTCGAGCGACGAACTGCTCCTCCGGCGGTTCAGCGAGACGAGGAGGACCCATCCCCTCTCGAAGGACAAGACCATTCTTGAGAGCATCAAGCTGGAGCGGGACAAACTCCAGGAGCTGAAGGGGATGGCCACCCACGTCATCAATACCTCGAATTACAGCGTTCATCAGTTGAAGGAACACATTCAGAGGCTCTATCTCGCCCCCGGCAAGACCAACAAACTGATCATCAATTTGATATCGTTCGGATACCGTTTCGGCCTGCCCCCCGACGCGGATATCGTGCTGGATGTGCGGTTTCTCCCCAATCCCTATTTTGTCAAGAACCTCAGGGAACACGACGGAAGCGAGAAGGCCGTGGAGGACTATGTCATGCAATGGGATGACACCGGGGAGTTTCTTCGGCGTCTGTTCGACATGATGGCGTTTCTGGTGCCGCTCTACGAAAAAGAGGGGAAATCATACCTGAATATCGCCGTGGGGTGCACGGGGGGAAGACACCGATCCGTGGTCGTCCTCAACCAGCTTGCCGACTATTTTAAAGGCGGAAACTATACGATAAACGTCAACCACCGCGATATCAAGAGGTCCTGATCCCCCCTCATCCTTCACCGGAGATCTTCCGCGTCACGTTGTCCTGTATCCAGTGCGGATCCCACCATTCCACGGGATTGACGAATTGCCCCCCAACGATCATGCTGAAATGGAGGTGATCGCCCCCCGCCATTCCGGTCAGGCCCGTCCTGCCGACAATCTCCCCCTTCTTGACGGTCTGCCCCTTATGGACGTTTATCGATGAGAGGTGACCGTAGAGGCTGAAGACCCCCATCCCGTGGTCGATGATGACCGTGTTGCCGTAGATTCCGATGTACCCCGTAAAGGCAACCACCCCCGTGTTCGATGCCTCCACCGGAGCGTTTCTCGTGGAGGCGAGATCAACGCCCATGTGGACACTCGTGCTGATCTCTTTATCGTTGTGATAGTATGTTCTCCTGTCGCCGAAAGTCGCCATGGTGGCGGCATTCTTCATGCGGAGAAAGGCCCCCTCCCAGAGTTGCTCGGGCCGCGTGTCTTTGCAGATCGCTTCGATGGTTTCTTTGTCCTGAGCCCTCATCCGTGTATTGACGTACGAGAAGGCGTCGATCAGGGTTGTTCCCTGCAGGTCCTGGTATCGGTGCTGGAATTCCGGCATCTTCATCTCCAGGAAGCTCTGGGAGATGTTCATTCTGTCATTGCGAAACTTCTTGTCCCTAAGGTGGAAAGCAATCGGGAAGAAGGTGGTATTGCCGGCGCTGTCCTCGGCCAGGACATGCATCTTGAGGTTCCTGTCCGTACCGTCAGCGATGGGGACGGCAAAGTAGGAGATATGGCGCGTCATCCCCTCTGCGGCCTCCGGATAGGAGGGGAAGAAATCGTTGTTGACCTGCACACCGCTTCGGGTCACGGCTTCCGAGAGGGTGTAGGCCGCGACGCACGTCCCACCGGGGTTTGCATAGTGATACGCGCTGACCGGGAATATCTGGGGGGGAATGGTGTCGATAACCGCTTCGAATGTGACGGATCGCGTATTTTTCCTGAGGGAGAAATCGGTGACCGATATGGCGATGGTGGCCTCTCCGTCGCGGAGCTTCAGGTCCGCAGGGCGCAGATCAACCGCCAGGGTCTCCTGGGTTGCTCCCCGCGCCGGCAGAGCGAGAGAGGCGATGGTGCTGCTCTTCCCGTCCTGCGATATCGTAACCGAGGCACTCCGGATGCCGCTCTTCCTGTCGATGCAGGTGATGTCGAAGGGTGTTCTCTGCCCTATCACCCCGATATCTCTGCTCAATACGATCTCAGGGTCTTCCCCCTCGCAATAGACCAGAAAGAACCAAATCCCAACGCCCGTCAGCACAACCAGTCCGGCGAGTACCAGAAACCCCAGATATCTTCGCATATGACCCCCTCTTTCTCAGTGGTGTACCGGTTCCTTAGTAGTTGACCTTATACACAATAACTGTTATATTTTTCAACGTATTTTGTTCCGTTTCCGGTTCTGGAGACAATCCGGGAGGATACACGTTTGCATCAAATCCGCGTAGGCAAGGGACCATTATGCTGAAAGACACAAAGATCGTTTTGGGGATAACCGGCGGGATTGCGGCGTACAAGGCGGCGGCGCTGACGAGAGAATTGGTGAAACGGGGGGCCACGGTGAAGGTGATCATGACCATGAACGCGACACGGTTCATAGCCCCGCTCACCCTCCAGACCCTCTCCGGCAACCCCGTGTATACCGACATGTTTTCCCTCTCCGAGGAGTGGGATATCCACCACATTTCCCTGGCGCAGGCAGCCGATATCATCGTCATTGCGCCCGCCACTTACAATATCATCGGTAAGATCGCATCGGGCATCGCCGACGACCTTCTCTCCACGACCGTGACGGCGACAAAGGCCCCGGTCCTGATATGCCCGGCGATGAACGTCAATATGTACGATAATCCGATTCTCCGAGACAATATGGAGAAGCTTGCTTCGCGGGGATATCTCTTCATGGATGCCGCGTGCGGAGGGCTTGCCTGCAAGACAGAGGGGGCCGGGAGATTGCCCGATCCCGCCGATATTGCGGAAGAGGTGGATGCGATCCTGACGGAAAAGGATCTGAAGGGGCAGAAGATACTGATAACCGCCGGACCCACCCGGGAGGCCTTTGATCCGGTGCGGTACATATCCAACTATTCCTCGGGAAAGATGGGATACGCCCTGGCCGTCATGGCGCGGAGAAGGGGTGCCGGCGTCACGCTGATCAGCGGGCCTACCGCGCTCCCCGTTCCCGCAGGGGTGCGCTTCGTCGGCGTGTCAAGCGCCGTGGAGATGCGGGATGCCGTGATGGAGCATCTCGGGGAGGCGACCGTCGTTATCAAGGCCGCCGCGGTTGCCGATTACCGCCCCTCGGCGGTCTCGGACGCCAAGATTAAGAAGGGAGCCGCCAAGCTGGATATCAGCCTCGAAAGGACCCCCGATATCATCGCCGAAGTCGGCAAGAAAAAAGGAGGACGCATCCTGGTGGGGTTTGCCATGGAGACGGAAGATCTGATCACCAACGCGCGGGCCAAGATGAAGGCCAAGGGGATGGACCTGATCGTGGCGAACGAACTGGCCCTTCCCGGCTCCGGGTTCCAACATGACACCAATATCGTTAAAATTATTGATAAAGCTGGGAATATCGAAGAACTGCCTCTGATGGACAAGAGGGATGTGGCGGACAGGATCCTGGACCGGGTCGCGGGGATGATCGATACCGAGAGGGACAAGGGATGAGAGGTGAACTTCTGGAACTGGCGGGCGCCCTGAAAAAACGGATACTGTCGGAGCGGGAGACACGGGGCGGGCTGTCGGGTCTGTACCTCAAAGGGAATGATGGCGGGTCCTCCGCGGCACTCGACGCCGTACCGGATAGTGGACCTGTTCATTTCACATTGGAAGATGTCCGGGAGGAGCTTGGGGAGTGCACACGGTGCAAGCTGCACCCGGGAAGGCACCACATCGTCTTCGGAGAGGGAAATTCCCACGCCGACCTCGTGTTCGTAGGGGAGGCCCCCGGAGGCGATGAAGACCGGCAGGGAAGGCCCTTCGTGGGCCGCGCCGGGCAACTCCTCACGGACATCATCAGGGCCATGGGGATGAGGCGTGATCAGGTATACATATGCAATATACTGAAATGCCGTCCCCCCCAGAACCGCAATCCCGAACCTGATGAAATCGCCGCGTGCGAACCCTTTCTGGTGAAGCAGATTCAGGCCCTCCAGCCGCGCGTGATCTGCGCGATGGGCAAGTTTGCGGCCCAGACCCTCCTCAAGACGGAGACGGCCATCTCCGTCCTGCGCGGGCGGTTTCACCTCTATCACGGGATCCTGCTTATGCCCACGTATCATCCCGCCTATCTCCTGCGAAATCCGGGGGCGAAGAAGCAGGTCTGGGAAGATGTTCAGATGATTATGAAAGAATTGCAATAGGGTATGGATACGGAGGGGGATGTTGTTACCCGCGGCCGTTTCCGAAAAGGGGCGGAAATCGGGAGGGTATCGGAGGACAGGGCATGAAAAGGATAATCCGTAGCGTTATTGCCGTCATGGTAATCAGTGTGCTTGTCGCCGTCGGAGGGGGGCGGGTCTTTGCAGAAGAGGGCGGCAAGGTCTTTGATGTGATTGCCGTTGATGCGGCCATTACCCCCGCCGTTACCGAGTTCGTCGCCAGGAGCATAGGCAGGTCGTATGCGGATGGATCCGCCGGGATCATCCTCCTCTTGGATACGCCGGGGGGGCTTGATCTGGCAATGCGGGACATCGTCAAGGAGCTCCTCACTCCTCCCTTGCCGATTATTGTTTTCGTGTATCCCTCCGGCGCCCGTGCCGCATCGGCGGGGGTCATGATAACCATGGCCGCACCGGTGGCGGCCATGGCTCCGGGCACCAATATCGGGGCCGCCCATCCGGTGGCGATCGGGATCGGGGGGAAGATGGATGAGACGATGGCGGAGAAGGTGGAGAACGACGCGGTCGCCTATGCCCGGGGGATCGCCCAGAAGCGCATGCGCAATGCCGACTGGGTCGAAAAGGCTGTCAGGGAAAGTGTTTCCATCTCTGCCGAGGAAGCGCTCAAGCTGAATGTGATCGATGTCATCGCATCCGACATAGAGGAGCTCCTGGGCAAGCTGGACGGAACGATCGTCAGGCTCCCGTCGGGAGACGTGACCCTCGACACGAAGGGGGCCGTTGTCAACCGGGTGGAGATGGGGGTGCGTGACAGGGTTCTGGTCACCCTGAGCAACCCCAATATCGCCTACCTCCTGATGATGATAGGCCTTGCCGGACTCTACTTCGAATTTTCCAATCCGGGGGCGATTCTTCCCGGTGTCGTCGGGGGAATTTCTCTGATCCTCGCCTTCTTCGCCATGCAGACACTGCCGGTCAATTATGCCGGTATTGCGCTGATACTCTTCGGCGTTATCCTCTTCATTGCGGAGATAAAGATCGTGAGCCACGGAATGCTCAGTGTGGCGGGGGTCATCTCCCTTGCTCTGGGTTCGGTGATGCTCTTCGAATCCTCAGTCCCGGCCCTCAGGCTATCGCTCAGCGTGATGATCCCCACGGTACTCCTGGTGTCGCTCTTTTTCATCGTTGTTGTATCGCTTGCCGTCAAGGCACATAGGGGGAAACCCCTCACGGGAGCGGAAGGGATGGTCGGCCGGGAAGGCAGGGCCGTGACCCCCGTGCATGCCGACGGGAAAGTCCTCATAAAGGGGGAATACTGGAATGCCTCCAGCCGGGAATTGATAGAAGGAGGGGCGGACGTACGTGTAATCGGTATCAAGGGATTGACCCTCGAAGTGAAAAAAATACAAAATATATAGAGGAGGTGTACCATGTACACAATAATAGCGGTAGTTGTCCTGGTGATACTATTCCTGGCGGCCGCGATACGGATTCTCAACGAGTATGAGCGCGGAGTGATCTTCCGCCTCGGAAGGATCATCGCTACCAAGGGACCCGGCCTCATTATCCTGATACCCGTCATAGACCGGATGGTGAAGGTGGATATGAGGATCATCACGATGGATGTCCCCCCCCAGGATGTGATAACGCGGGACAATGTCTCCATCAAGGTGAATGCGGTGATCTACTTCAGGGTCATGAATGCCAACAGCGCCGTTGTCGAGGTCGAAAACTTCCTCTACGCTACCTCCCAGCTCGCGCAGACCACCCTGAGGAGTGTCTGCGGGCAGGTTGAACTGGATGAAATCCTTGCCGAGCGGGAGAAGATCAACACGCAGCTCCAGGAGATACTCGACCGAAGCACCGACCCATGGGGGATAAAGATAACGACTGTCGAGGTGAAGCATATCGATCTTCCGCAGGAGATGCAGCGGGCAATGGCGAAACAGGCGGAGGCCGAACGGGAGAGACGGGCGAAGGTCATCAGCGCGGAAGGCGAATTCCAGGCCGCGCAGAAGCTGACCGAAGCGGGAAAGATGATGGCGGAGCAGCCCATAGCGCTCCAGCTTCGTTACCTCCAGACGCTTGTCCACGTGGCCGCGGAGAACAATTCGACGACCCTCTTTCCCATACCGATCGATCTGTTCAAGCCCTTTATGGATCTTGTGAAGAAAAGGGATTAACAAAACCATCGAAGGGGGTATACCGTGAAAACAGAAGGGAAAACACGGAGTGTCATCGGGGCCGTCATCCTGATTACGCTCGGCATACTCTTGATCCTGAGCAGCAGTGACATTTACGGGTTTGATAAGAGCTGGCCCATACTATTCATCGTGATATCCGTTACCATGCTTGTGCAGCGTGTCAAGGATGTCGGCGCATGGATTATCGGTGCGGCGGGTGTGGGATTCTTTGTAATGAAGAATTTCTTCCCCGAGATTCAGAACTGGGGTACGTACGTCCTCCCTGTCCTCCTGATCGTCCTGGGCGGCTATATACTCTTCAAGAAGGGCGGGCCGGCACGATTGTCGTGAGGCCCCGTGAAACCCGACATTCCGGGGTTGCGTCCGCTATGGGGTGCGACCCCGTGTTTTTTTGAAAGGCAGGTACGCGGCCTCCAGGGCATGCCGTCGATCCAAATGGATGAAAATAATGCCATCGGTCCGGTAACCGGGAAGACGGGCATTTTTGTTGTTTTCAAAAAATCGGGGATGTAGTATGTGACCGCGGTGAATATGAATGTGCTTGAGGGGATGAAAAACGTATGACAGACGAGGGGAACAAGGAAGAGGCATCGTTCGAAGAACTCCTGAACGAGAGCACGGCTGAAACCGGGCGGCTGGAGCCTGGGGAACGCGTGGAAGCCCGGATCGTTGACATCGGCTCCGACTGGGTTTTTCTGGATCTCGGCGGCAAAAGCGAAGGCGCCCTGGACAAAAAGGAACTTCTCGATGAAAACGGGGAATTTCCCTTCAGGATCGGCGATACGATCGCGGCCTATTTCCTGTCGTCTCGGCACGGAGAAATGCTCTTTACAACGCAAATCACCACCGGTGAGGCGGGCCGGAACTATCTTGACCATGCCTGGAGCAGCAAAATCCCCGTTGAGGGCTTGGTGGAACGGGAGATAAAGGGTGGATTCCAGGTTAAGATAGCAGGCGGCGCTCTGGCTTTCTGCCCGTATTCCCAGATGGGGCTGCGACGGATTGAAGATTCCTCTGCGTATGTCGGGAAGCGGATGAGCTTCATGATTACGGAATATGGAGAGGGAGGTCGAAACATCATACTCTCCAACCGGGTGATTGTGGAAGCCGAGGAGCGTGAGAAGAAAGAGGCGCTCAAGGAGCAGCTTCGTGAGGGGATGAGAATCAAAGGGACGGTCGCGGCTATTCAGGGATTCGGCGCTTTTGTCGACATAGGCGGTATTCAGGGGCTGCTCCCCATCTCAGAGATCGGGTGGGGGCGGATTGATGATATTCACGATGTCCTGTCCGTTGGTCAGGAGCTCGAAGTGATGATCCTCACACTGGACTGGGAAAAGGATCGAGTGGCGTTAAGTCTTAAGGCAACGCTCCCCGATCCCTGGGATCAGGTTGAAAAAAAATATCCCGCAGGCTCTTCCCATCGAGGAACGGTGGCACGCCTGACGAAATTCGGCGCCTTTGTGACCCTTGAGCCCGGGATCGACGGATTGATTCATATCTCAAAACTGGGGGGAGGGAAGCGTCTCAACCATCCCGGTGAAGTGTTGGAGCAGGGTCAATCTCTGGGTGTTACGGTTGAGGCGGTTGACTTTGACAAAAGACGGCTTTCCTTGAGGATGATCCAAGAAGAAGGAGCGTCTGAGTCTGAAACGCCCGACAATGACGATTATCACACGTATCTGCAAAAAGAACCTGCTTCCATGGGCACTCTTGGCGATATCCTGAAAGACAAACTCGCCCGCGCGTCAAAGAAAACAAAGGCGAAAAAGTAGTCCGTTTCATCCGGGGATTCCCTGCTAGACATCGGCTTCTATTTCCTATATACTTATAATTTCATTATTTCTTCTTGGACCTGACGGACGGGAGATTATGGCCGGGAGATTCGATGATCTGATCGAAAGCACCTTCACTATAGGGGAAGACGAGGGCGAAGGCAAGGTCGTCGACCTGAGAGAGGCAATTGAGCGGTACATACGGCCGGGCGCGAAGATACACATCGGCGCCACGCATTGCTGCTCAGGAGCCGCTATCCTTGAGATCGCCCGGCAGTTTTACGGACAGAGGCCCGATTTCACACTGATCATGAGGGGGATCCGTGATACCGTCATCCTCCTCCTTCATCTGGGCCTTATCAAAAAGGTGGTCACAACCTTTTCGGGGAATGTCTATCCCTGGTACGGTCCCAATCCCGTCTGCCAGAGGGTCTACGCCGATAAAGAAGTGGAGTTGGAAGACTGGTCGATCCTTACCTTTCCCCTTATGCTCATGGCCGGTGCCCTGGGGGCGGATGTGATGCCGACGACGTCTCTCATCGGCAGTTCGCTTGCGGAGGCGAACAGGGACTCTTTCAGGGTGATCGACGATCCCTTCGGGAGCGGCCGGAAGGTCGGCCTCGTGAAAGCGCTCAGTCCCGATATCTCCATCATACACGGCGTGGCGGCGGATCGGGCGGGGAATACCATCCTCACGCCTCCTTACAGCGAAGGGCTGTGGGGTGCCAAGGCAAGCACAGGAGGGGTGGTGGTCACCGTGGAGAAGCTGGTCTCCACCGATTTTATACG
>JAFGSH010000084.1 GCA_016934695.1 Deltaproteobacteria bacterium | reverse complement strand
TTGAAGACCCTTCTGAACCAGAAAGAATTGTAACAACCTTATTCAACTATATAAATTGCTTGACAACAGATTTTTACGCTGTATGGTTTTCATTACATGCACGGGGAGTGTTTTCTGTCTGAAAGTGAAGGTTGCATTAGGCAAACAACGACAGGAGCGTGTACGCACATGAGAAAAATGCAGATCAGTAAAGCGTTTACGTTAATCGAATCCGGTCCGGTTGTCTTTGTTACGACACATGACGGAAAGAAGAACAATATAATGACCATCTCGTGGACAATGGTGGTGAACTTTACGCCGCTATTTGCCATGACCACCGGGTCCTGGAACTATTCCTTTGCCGCTCTCCGTAAAACGAAGGAATGTGTTATTGCGATTCCCACCGTTGACATGCTTGACAAGGTCGTTGGCGTGGGAACCTGTTCCGGCGCTGATACTGACAAATTTGAAAAGTTCATGCTGACCCCCGTGAAGGGAAAGTATGTCAAAGCGCCCTTGATAAAAGAATGTATGGCGAATATCGAGTGCAAAGTTGTGGACATCGTCAAGAAGCACAATATCGTCGTTCTCGAAGGCGTTGCGGCGTACTTTGATAATTCACGAAAGGAGAAGCGAACTGTTCACGCAGTTGGCGATGGAACTTTTATAGTGGATGGGCGTAAGCTGGACCGAAAGGAAATGATGCACTCGAAAATCCCAGCCGGCCTCTAATGTCATGACCAGACTTAGGAACAGAGCCAATTTCCCACCGGCTTATGAAACATATCAAACTGAAGATCAGTGATGAGAGAACAAAAGGCACCTCTATAAAAGTAAGAAGATGGACAATCCGGTTGATGCATTCGCCAGAATTGGTCATGATAACAGGTTGAAAAGATAAGGAGAAAGACAATGGCTAAAGGAAAAAATACCCCAAAATCAGAAAAGAAAAAACTGGGGAAGACGTTAAAAGAGAAGCGCAACGAGAAGAAGGAGAAAAAGAGTCAAAAAGGTAAGCTGTGATTCATTGATCAGATGAATGCGTGATCCAATGGCACAATTCAATCAGGTGATAACCGACGTTATCGAGCGGCGTTTTTCGTGCCGCACCTATGACTCGTGACCGATCGATCCGGAAATCAGAGATGAACTGTCAAAGGCGCTGGACGAACCATCCATGGGCCCGCTGGGCGGAGCGGTGCGGAACAGGTTCAGGATGTAAGTTAATCAGGGGCAGAACTCCTTAATGCGGAGGCAGAACGAGGCTGAAATGATCAAAACCCGGATATTGTTATTCACTTTTATTTTACTGGTGCTTAGCCCTTCCTTCGGATGCGCCGCTTCGCCGGACAGCCGCTCATCCGACATTTCAGGTGATTCCTCAAAACAAGTATCATCGATCGCCCACGACCCGATCGAAAGAGATCCGCGATACAAAAGCGTTTTCGCTAACATCGACGCAGAAGTTGACACGGTCCTCAAAGACCACCCTCTGCGGGGTTGTATGGGTTTCTGCCACATCATCTGGGAAACCAAAAAGGAGATCCTGAAAGAGAAATACGAAATCCCCTGGAAGACACCCGCCGAGATGAACCCGCATATACTGTTCGACTGAGGAAAAGCCGGGAACGAATACGGCCACCTCATCTGCCACCACAAGAGGGGCCGGGGATTTTATCAAGGCCGCATTTCCTGGCACGGGTTGTGCTTTAATAATCAGGAGAAAGAACGAGTGTGAGGTGGATGATGAAACGGTATCGTCGCGTATCCGTATTACTGCTTGCTGTGTGCTTCCTCGGGGCTGTCATGTGCGTGCCGGCGACCGTGTGCGCCGAGGAAGAAAGTTCCCCCTACAACGTCCCCAAAGGCGTCTACCTCGACATGGACAAGGACTTCTACAAGGCCCTGAGCAACACCCAGGGGGGGGCGAAGATCCATACCACTGATGCCTCACTGGTATACCTGCGGATGATCCTGAAAAACCAGGAGGAGATCATGAAGAAGCTCGATTTGCTCCTCGATAAAAAGAAGTAAAGAGACATATTCGACGGTCTTGTAAAGAGTACCAACCCGTTGCCCTTACCCTCTCGCCACGGAGACGGCTGAACCGGGAAATATGGGGAGAATCGTCACCGTTTTAGCGCCATCCCGGTTAGTCTCTGCGTGAGCCCCCCGTTTTCCTCCTTCGTACTTCCCGCCAATCCTTTCGTTTTGAAGCACTTCCCCTCCAGGAGCTTTGAATTTCGCGAGTTCAAAAGTGCCTTGCCGCTCGGAAACGCCAAGATTCCTCCCTCCGGTCAAAATGACAGGAAGGTCGAAATGGCAGGGAAGAGTATCTGTCAAGATTTCTCTTTCCCCTGATTTCTAACGGGCCCCCTCACATCTTTCGTCCCCCCAGAGAGCGTCGCGTGCCCCCCCTAGGAGGCCTTCCTTCCATCAAAAGTTTTTCGCAAAAAATCCGCGAATCACCCCCCGCCGTCACCATCCGAACGAGAAATCTGCATTTAAGGTCTCGAAAACACTTAAAAATACTACTTTGGTAGTATTTACAACACCTCCCGAACTTGAGACAACGGGAGCCAAGAAAAGCAGACAAGCCACTAGATGGCTACATCACAATTCGGCTTTTTACGGCTGCATCAAAAGGGAGGTAATACATATGGACAGGAACTTCAAAAAAATACGGGTGGCAATCATCGCGGCTTTTTTCGCGTGCATTCTTGCTATCACGACGGCCGTCCCTGCCTCTGCCACACTCACGCAGGTGCGGGTGGACAGCTGGGATATCATGTCCGTATACTTTGATCATCCGGAAGGACATTCCACGAGTGGTTCCGCAGGTGAATTCATGGTATCCCTGTATGACAATACCCTGGGATGGGGTGATCTTCAGGCCGCGTTCTGCGTGGATCTGGATTCGACCATTTCCAAGGCGACCTACAATATCGCAAGCATGCTGCAGCCGGTGACGGCGGAAATCGCCTGGCTCATGGATACCTATTCCGCCCCATCGCTGACAACGGTCGAAAACGCGGGGCTGCAGAGCGCCATCTGGAAGGTGCTCTACGGAGATGATTTCACCCTCAACGGACCGTCGACGGTTGAAACCGTATACGACGGGTATCTGTACGCCCTGGAGAACGCAACGATCGATACGGATTATCTTCTGAGTCACTACTCCGTCGTAAACATCGACGGTCATCAGAACCTCCTTGTTCACAATTCATCCTCCGCCCCGGTTCCCGAACCCAGCACGATGGTGCTCCTGGGCGCCGGGCTCATCGGACTCTTAAGCGCCGGCAGAAAGAAGATAAAATAACTCTGTTCACAGCCCCGGTAATGCTGTTTCGGCATTGCCGGGGCTGTCCTCCTCTTTTGAAATTCACCCCTCCGAGTACGCTCTAATACGACAACACGGTTGTCCGTCATACATTGGCTACGCCGTCCCTTGCTCCTCCTTTTCTCCCGTGGGGGGCACCGGGAAATGTCTGGCGTCGGACGCCGATTTGCATTATATAGACAGGCAACACAGGATATCTCAGGAGGGATCATGAGCACTTTTCAGAATCGCATCATTCGCGCTGCCAAGCTGGATGTCCATCTGTATGAGGAAGTTGAGGCCGACAAGGGGGCGATGGGACAGGCGATGGCGGTGGTCGTCCTCTCCAGCCTGGCGGCCGGCATCGGGAGCTTCAGGACGGGAGGGTTCGGCGGGATTGTGATCGGAACGGTCGCGGCCCTTGCGGGGTGGTATCTCTGGGCCTGGCTCACATACCTCATCGGCACAAAACTCCTCCCGGAACCGCAGACCCATTCGGATCCCGGCGAACTGCTGCGGACGATCGGCTTTTCGAGCTCTCCGGGCCTGATCCGCGTGGTGGGGTTTATCCCCGGCCTTGGACAGGCGGTCTTTCTCGTGGCCTCTATCTGGATGCTGGTTGCTATGGTGATCGCGGTCAGGCAGGCGCTCGATTACACCACCACCTTGCGGGCGGTCGGTGTGTGCCTGATCGGCTGGGCTATCCAGATAGTGATTATCGGGTCCTTTTTCGCCATCTTCGGCGGTGCGCCGCAACCGGCGTAAAGGAACCGCTGTGAGACCGTCAATCCGCTGTCAGTTTCGCAGGCCTCAGTTGACTGCGCCATCAGAATTCCTGACGGTTTCTCACGGCAATACCCGTCGCATCAAAGATCGTGAGAATCATGTTCCCCGTGAATATCAGAGAGGCAACGGCACAGGATTTTAAGGATATCTGGCCGATTTTTCACGAGATCGTGTCCGCCGGCGAGACATACGCGTATGATCCCCGGACGACGAAAGAGGAGGCCTTCCAGATCTGGATGACGCAGCCGCACAAGACCTTCGTCATCGAAGAGGCCAGCACCATCCTCGGAACCTACTACCTCAAAAGAAACCAGCCGGGCCTGGGCGGGCACGTCTGCAACTGCGGGTACATGGTCCCGGCACGGGCCCGGGGAAAAGGCCTGGCGACTTCCATGTGCGAGCATTCCCAGAAGGCGGCAGTCGAGCTCGGCTACAAGGCCATGCAGTTCAACCTGGTCGTGTCGACGAACCGGGGAGCCATACGGCTCTGGCAGCGGCTGGGATTCGATATCGTCGGCCGCCTGCCCAAGGCGTTCATACACAGCAAAGAGGGGCCGGTGGACGCCCTGGTCATGTACAAGTGGCTGGCTGACTGACGGAACGACCGTAAGGGCGGCCCGGGTCCTCGATCACGACAGGGCATTGAGAATTACTTTATTCTTGACAGGAAAACGCCACTGTCTATATACTCCGGCCCGCTGACCGGTTGTGACCCGCTGCAGCCCTTTCAGAGGGACGTGTGTCTTTGTCTCATATACCGTAACCAATAGAGTAAAGGAGAACGATCGATGAAGATTTCAAAACTGTTGGTGGTTATCAGCGCGCTGGCTTGTATCGGCATGCCCTTTACGGTTGTGGCGGCCGAACCCGTCGTCATCGGCCTGCAGGGACCGATAACGGGACCCTGGGCTTACGAAGGTGAAATGGCTAAACAATCGTGTGAGATAGCCGCCCAGTTGATCAATCAGAAGGGCGGAATACTCGGCGGACGGATGGTCGAGCTCCGGGTCGTCGATGATGCGGGAGAGCCCAAGACAGGCGCCCTGGCTGCACAGAAACTGGTGGGGCAGAAGGATGTGGTGGCGGCCGTCTCAACATACGGTTCATCGATCTGCGAGCCGGCATCGAACATTTACGAAAAGTTCAAGAAGGTCAACATCGGGTACGGCGTCACGGCGGTACGTTTGACGCAACGGAATTTCAAGTATTTCTTCCGTACCTGCGGACGTGACGATTCGCAGGGGGCCTTCTTCGCGAAGGCCATTCCCGCGAAATTCAACGCGAAGCGGATCGCCATCATGCATGACAACACGGCCTTCGGAAAGGGGTTGGCCGAGGACACAAAGCGGGCTCTCAAGGGGATGGTCGATACCGGGAAGGTCGAGATCGTCTATTACGACGCGATCACCCCCGGCGAAAAGGATTTTCGCGTTCCCCTTACCAAGCTGCGCGAGACGAAACCCGAGGTCTGGTACTTCACCGGCTACTACGCCGAAGCGGCGCTTCTGGTCAGCCAGGCCCGCGACATCGGGGTCACCTGTCCCTTTGTGGGCGGGAATGCGGCGATCAACGACGAGTTTGTGAAGATCGCCGGCCTGAATACCGCGAAGGGATGCTTCATGACCAACGAGCCCCTTCCCGCCGATCTCCCCTACCCCGAAGCCAAGGAATTCCTGAAGGCCTACAAGGACAAGTTCGGTGAGATCCCCTCCAGTCCCTGGCCCATCTACGCTGCGGACGCCCTGAACATCATCGCCTATGCCGTCGATAAGACCGGCTCGACAAATGCCGATGTCCTTGCCGACTATCTACGCGACAAGGTCGACGGCGTACCCGGGATAACGGGCCCCATCGGTTTTACCGAACAGGGAGACCGGGAAGGGGTGCCGTTCTACCTCTACGTTGTTGACGACGAAGGGCATATCGTCGTTTCGAAATAATCGGGGAAGAGGTCGTTCTGACCGTGCCGCATTCGGATTCACTCCCGGATGCGGCACGATACATCAGCAGGGGGGCCGACCGTCGCAACCATCGACAGACCGTCGGAGGGGCAGGAAAGATTTGAAATAGATGGAAGTTTTCATAGAACAGCTCATCAACGGACTCACGATCGGCTCTTTTTACGCCCTCATCGCCCTCGGATACTCGATGGTCTACGGCATCCTCAAGCTGATCAACTTCGCCCACGGAGATTTTTTCGCCCTCGGATCCTACATCGGCTACACGGTCCTGGTCTTTGCCTCCGCCTTTCTGACAACCCACTTCGGCGCATGGGGGATGGTGGGAGTAGCACTGATGATCGCCGCGCTCTGCCTCGCCATGGTCGGTATCGCCGTCGAACGCGCGGCATACCGCCCCATCTACCCGGCGGGCCGTCTCCCGGCCGTGGTCTCCGCCCTGGGGGCATCCATCTTTCTGCAGAACACCATCATGGTCATCTGGGGTCCCCGGTACCAGGCCTACCCCGCCGAGCTCATCCCGAACATCCACCTCCACCTGGGCGGCATTCACATCACCCTGCTCCAGCTGGTGATTTTGATCCTCTCCTTCGTCCTCATGGGCATCCTGTACTACATCATACAGAAGACCCTCTTCGGCGCGGCCGTCAGGGCGACCGCCCTCGACCGGGATACGGCCTCCCTCATGGGGATCAACTTCAACAAGGTCATATTCTTCATATTCACGCTGGGGCCCGCCCTAGGGGCCATCACCGGCGTCATGGTGGGGATGTACTACCGGCAGATCAGCTTCACCATGGGATGGAACTACGGCTTGAAGGCGTTTACGGCGACCATCCTCGGCGGAATCGGAAACCTCCCCGGGGCCATGCTCGGTGGCCTCATCCTGGGCATCCTGGAGATGTTCGGCGCCGTCTACATATCGGAGGCCTGGAAAAACGTCTTCGTCTTTCTGATCCTGATCCTGGTCCTGATATTCAGACCGACCGGCCTCTTCGGCGAGAAAACGGCTGAAAAGGTGTAGCCCATGGAGAATGAAAACCAAACCAACGTTACACGGTTTTTCGGCTCCGGGCAGAACGCGCTCATTATCATCCTCGGGATATTCATCCTGTATCCCTTTCTCGCAAGCAATTATTTCATCGATATCGCCTTCTTCTTCGGCATCTACGCCCTCCTGGGCTTGAGTCTCAACATCGTCCTCGGCGAGGTAGGCCTCTTCGACCTGGGTCACGCCGGATTCTATGCCATCGGCGCCTACACTACGGCCATACTCAACACGAAATTCGGGATTCCCGTTCTGCTCCTCCTGCCGGTAAGCGCCGTGGCGGCGGCGCTCTTCGCCTTTGTCGTCTGCTCGCCCATCATCCACCTCAGGGGCGATTATCTGTGCATCGTCACCATCGGCATGGGAGAGATCGTACGCCTCGCCCTGATCAACAATCCCTTCGACCTGACGGGAGGGCCCAACGGCGTCTTCGGGATCGATTTTCCCGCCGTCGGCACGTTCTTCGTTATCGACTCTTCCATCGAATTCTACTTCTTCATATGGCTGGTGGTGGGGATCACCGTCGCCGGACTCCTGCGGTTGCAGAAGTCCCGGATCGGACGGGCCTGGAACTATATCCGTGAGGATGAAACGGCGGCCGGGGCCACGGGGATCAACGTCAGATACTACAAGCTCCTCGCATTCGTCCTGGGAGCGGCCCTTGCCGGCGTGGCCGGAAACATCTACGCCTGCAAGCTGATGTGCGTCTCCCCTGAAAGTTTTACCTTCTGGGAATCCTGTCTCATGTTCTGCATCGTCCTGATCGGAGGAATGGGCTCCATCCCGGGGGTCATCATCGGCGCCGCTTTCATCAGCCTCTTCCCCGAGATCTTCAGGCCCTTCGCCATGTACCGGATGCTCGTCTTCGGAACGGTGATGATCCTCATGATGATGTTCCGGCCCGGAGGCGTCTGGCCGCGGAAGCGTGGCGGGCCGTCCTTCACGGCGCTCCTGGCGAAAGCGAGGGGGAACGATGCCTGAAACGAACCGGCGAGACTATACCAGAATCATTCTGGAAACCAGGGAGCTGACCAAGATCTTCGGCGGCCTGACCGCCGTGAGCGGCCTTGACCTGACGGTTCACGAAGGGGAGATCTCAAGCCTCATCGGCCCCAACGGCGCGGGGAAAACGACCGTGTTCAATGCCGTCACCGGCATCTACCGGCCCGAAGGGGGAAAAATCATATTCAACAGCGAGGACATCACCGGAAAGAAACCTCACCAGATCGTGGCCAAGGGGATCGCCCGGACCTTTCAGAATATCCGCCTCTTTCCAACCATGACCTGCCTGGAAAACGTCATGGCCGGCCAGCACTGCCGGGCCTCCGCGGGGCTGTGGGCCTCGTTGTTTCGAACGGCCCGCCAGAAGAACGAGGAGAAGCGCGCCCTCGTGATCGCCGAATCCCGTCTCCGCCACGTGAGGCTTCAGGAGGCGCAAAACGAACTGGCAAGAAATATTGCCTATGGCAGTCAGCGCATGCTGGAGATCGCCCGCGCCCTTGCCACGGAACCGATCCTGCTGGTTCTGGACGAGCCGAGCAGCGGCCTGAACACCCGGGAGACGGAAGATCTCATGGCCTTTCTGAAAGACCTCATCCGCCGGGAGAACGTGACCATCCTTCTCATCGAGCACGACATGAATGTGGTCATGGGGATATCGGACTGGGTGACCGTCATGGACGGGGGGCAGAAGATCGCCGAGGGGACTCCGGAGGCTATCTACCACAACTCCCGTGTCATCGAGGCATACCTCGGCACCGACGACGAGGAGGCATAGCCATGGCACCGCTGCTTGTTGTAGAGGACATGCAGGTATGGTACGGATCGGTAGAGGCGCTGAAGGGGATCTCCCTCTATCTCGAGGAAGGTGAGATCGCAACGGTCCTGGGGGCGAACGGTGCCGGGAAAACCACTCTTTTGAACGCCATATCGGGTCTCCTGCCCATTCGATCCGGTCGGATCTCCTTCAAGAAGGAGATCCTGAACGGGGTCCCCCCTTACGAAATCGTCCTGCGTGGGATCTCCCAGTCACCGGAGGGGCGAAAGGTCTTTTCCACCCTCACCGTGGAGGAGAACCTCAATCTGGGGGCCTACACGAGGCAGGAACACAAGACCGAAGCGGCGCAGGCGAAGGAACGGGTATTCTCCCTCTTTCCCATCCTGAAAGAGCGTAGACGACAGCTCTCGGGAACGCTTTCGGGCGGCGAACAGCAGATGCTCGCCATCGGGCGGGCGCTGATGAGTTCCCCGCGTCTTCTCCTCCTGGACGAACCTTCCCTGGGACTTGCGCCGATCCTCGTCAAACAGATCTTCGACATCATCCGGGAGATCAACCGCCAGGGCACCTCCATCCTCCTGGTGGAACAAAACGCCCACAAGGCCCTGGAGATCGCACGCACGGGCTACGTCCTCGAAACCGGCCGCATCTCCACGAGCGGCAGCTCTTCCGAACTGAAATCCAACACGAAAATCCAGGAAGCCTATCTGGGAGGGGCAGCCCTGAAGAAGGGATGGTCTCCCCCTGCCTGACCCTCTCCCCCCGCACGCAGAGACAAAAGACTCACTGAAAGCGGAAATTCTTCTCTTGAAAGAGTTTCAGACAGGTATCCACGGCCTCCGGGTCATAGAGGACGCCCCTGTTTTCCGAGATCTCTTCCAGGGCAGCGTCGAGACCAAGGGCCGAGCGGTACGGGCGATGAGACAGTATAGCCTCTATCACATCGGCCACGGCCAGGATCCGCGCCTCGGGGAGAATCTCGTCCCCCTTGAGTCCATGGGGATAACCGGACCCGTTCATCCTCTCATGATGCTGGAGGACAACATCGGCAATAGGCCAGAAAAA
Source organism: Deltaproteobacteria bacterium (assembly GCA_016934695.1). Next base: position 10,552 of record JAFGSH010000084.1, on the reverse strand, counting down.
ATCGATATCCCTGAGGATATCATGACCGGTCACGGGATGGGCCTTGACCAGGCTGAACTCTATTTCCGTCAGTTTCGCCGGCTTGCTCAGTATCTCGGCCGGGATTGCGATCTTTCCGATGTCATGGATACTGGCGGCCATGCGGATGAATTCGACGCGGTCTGATGGAAATCCCATCTCCTCGGCCATCGCCCGTGCCAGATCGGCCGACCGTCTCTGATGACCGGCCGTGTAAGGATCTCTCGCTTCCACGACCATGGAGATGGCCTGGACTGTGCCGTCCAGAGACTTGCTCAGCCGTTCCGTCGTATCGAGAAGGGCTTCCTCCGCCTCTTTCCGTTCGGTGATGTCCATCATATTGCCGATCACCTTGACGACCGTGCCCCCGTTGCGGACCGGATTTCCTATCGTCCGCACCCACTTGCGCGTGCCGTCGGCGGATGTGAACTGCAACTGGAGATCATACGATTCACCGTTTCGAACGGCATTCTCGAATGCCTTCTCGATAGTGCCTCGATCCTCTTCGGAGTAAAATGCCATGCTTTTCTCGATATCACTGGGATTGAAATCCTTGGAAACGCCGTAGATCCGATACACCTCGTCCGTCCATGTGACGCGGTTTTTCCCGATATCATACACCCACCCGCCAATCTTCGAGATGGCTTGGGTCTCTTCCAGAATCTGTTCGTTCTCACGCAACGTCTCTTCCGAGAGTTCGCGCCGCAGGCGATTGACCATCAAGACTCCCAGGAGAGTGGTAGCCACCGGAAAAATGACCAGGACCGGGAGTGTAATATTCGAAAGGACCCGCAAAGCGGTCTCCCAGGGCAGCATGAACATCAGGGCCAGCATGACGATATGGATCAGCATGCCGAACAGATAAAGCTCGCGCCAGGGAATTCCCGCCAGGGGACGCCGGCAAAAGTGCCGCCAGGCGATCCCTATCGTACCCGAAGAGAGGATCACGCACACGCCTACCAGGGTGGCCGCTCCACCCTGGTAGATACGAAACGCTGCGGTCATCGCCATAGCGATCACGGTGGGGATCACCCCGAAGAAGAATCCCGATATCCCGATGAGGACCGAACGGGTATCGAATATGATCCCCGGTACGAAGGTCCATGATGTCAGCATCAGCGTAATGCCGATCACTCCGAGGGCGAGACCGGCAAGCGTCTGCCAGAATAATGCCAGTTCCGTACGCCACCGGACGGCGACGACATCGAAGATGAAGGCCACCGCCAGGAGCAGCGCTGCGTTTTGGACCAGCTCAAGGAAAGATGTACTGTTCACGGGACGCCTCCCTGCTGTCGTGCGATTGCGCTCCGTCGCAACGGAGGACCGAACGGGGCTCGGCAGGCACTCTCAATCCGCCGCGTCCACCGAGGGTTTTACCCTATTTCCTATATATCCCCGCTTCGATCGGGGTTCCGTTCGATCCATGGAAAATGCTCGCCTGCATGGCCCTTTTAACCCCGATAATATCGCCCATATCCTAATTGCAAGTATCATCGAATATTTCTTGAGTCAATCACCCGGTGCCCCCGGAAACTATCTATTGATAAAGATCGTCCGCTCCCGTCAAAAACTTTAAGAAAAATTTCTTCCGAGACATTCCCAGGGGAAAGATCTTTCTACCATCCACAGGCGCTGTCGTCATATTTTACTGTGTTGACATCGCTGCGGTTTTATATAAAGATGTACCATAGAAGCAAAATAAGGCCTCCGGGAGTGTACCATGGATTTCATCAAAATCAGATTTGGGGATGATCGGGGCACGGCCGATACCGAAGCGCAGGAAACCGTTGGTGATGGGATCTTGCGTCTCTTCGATCCAACCTATGTCCTGCACAGGCGTACCTGGAAGCCCCCGGTCAATATCTACGAAACTGCCGAAGAAGTGACCATCGTCGCGGAACTTGCAGGGGTGAGAGATGAAGACATCCATCTGGAGGTCGGCCGCCGGACGGTGAAGCTAGCCGGGAAAAGGATGGAACGATACCGTATAAAAAACTCCCGCTACCGCCTTGCCGAGATTACCTACGGCTATTTCGAACGCACCCTGTCCCTCGCCATTCCCATTGACACGGATGGTGTCACTGCCACGTACAATGACGGGATGCTTGAGATCCACATCCCGAAATTGCCGCAGGAGAGGAAGGTGCGCAGGATCATTGTTCAAAGCGACTGATCGGAGTTGTTACCGCTGTCAAAGATCTGTGGAGGATTTCATGGTTGAGAAACAGCTTTTGGGAGAGGTAAAGGATGTCCGGATACCGGATATCCTCCCGGTGCTCTCTCTTTACAATCTCGTCGTGTATCCGCACATGACGTTCCCCCTGGAGGTCATCGGCGAACGAGCCATCAATCTCGTCGACGAGGCAATGGCCGACGATCGTCTCATCGGCTTCGTCATGGGGAAAAAGGCCCTCTCCCCCGACGAGCTTCCCAACCCTGACGATGTCTACCATGTCGGAACGGTCGTGGTGATATTGAAGATGGCAAAGACGACGGACAACAAGGCACAGATGCTCGTACAGGGGATCAGCCGGTTTGTCGTCGACGAATTCATCGAGGGGAAATCCTATCTTCAGGCGCGGGTGACGGCACTTGCCGACAGAGAGGCAAAGGGAATCAAGATCGAGGCCCTGATGGCGAATCTGGTCAACCTCTTCGACCGTATCGTGAAGCTTTCGCCCTTTCTCCCGCAGGAGGTCGGCGCCCTCGCGACGACTATCAGGGAACCGGGTGCACTGGCCGACATGATCGCCACGTTGATCAATGCGGATCCCGAAGAGAAGCAGATTGTTCTCGAGACGCTGGACGTCAAGAAACGCCTCGAGCAGGTGACACGGATCGTGAGTCACCGGCTCGAGATCCTCGAACTGGGAAACAAGATACAGACCCAGGTCAAGGATGACATCGACAAGGGCCAGCGGGAATACTTCCTCCGCCAGCAGCTCAAGGCGATCAAGGAGGAGTTGGGCGAGGGTGAGGGTGACGACGAATCGAAGGTCGAGATCGAGGAATACCGCTCAAAGATCGAGGAGATAGGGCTTCCCGAAGAGGCGAAAAAGGAAGCGGAGCGCGAACTGAATCGCCTTGCACGGATGCACCCCTCTTCGGCCGAGTTTACCGTCGCGTCGACCTACCTGGACTGGATGACGACCCTCCCATGGAACAAGAGCACGAAGGACAATCTCGATATTCGGAAGGCGCGGAAGGTCCTGGACGACGACCACTACGGGCTCGAAAAGGCGAAAAAGCGGGTCATCGAATATCTCTCCGTCAGAAAGCTGAAACCGGACACAAAGGGCCCGATCCTCTGTTTCGCCGGCCCCCCCGGGACGGGGAAGACTTCTTTGGGCACCTCCATTGCCCGGGCCCTCGGCAGAAAGTTCATCCGTATCTCGCTGGGAGGCGTGCGGGATGAAGCGGAGATACGCGGCCACCGGCGGACCTACATCGGGGCCCTGCCGGGACGGATCATCCAGGGTCTGCGGCGGGCCGAATCAAACAATCCCGTCTTCATGCTCGATGAGATCGACAAACTGGGGATGGATTTCCGGGGCGATCCCTCATCGGCGCTCCTCGAGGTCCTTGATCCCGAGCAGAACTTTTCCTTCAGCGATCACTACCTCGATGTCCCCTTCGATCTGTCGCACGTCATGTTCATCACGACGGCGAACATCCTGGACACAATCCCTCCCGCCCTGCGTGACAGGCTGGAGGTGATCGAGCTCCTCGGGTACACGCTGGACGAAAAGATCAAGATTGCACAGCGTTACCTCATCCCCCGCCAGATCGAGGCGAACGGGCTGAAGCCGAAACAGGTGAAGATCGCGAAGACGGCCCTGAAAACGATCATAGCGGGGTACACCCGCGAGGCCGGGGTCCGGAATCTCGAACGGGAGATCGCGAACATCTGCCGCGGCGTCGCGAGCGAGGTGGCGGTCGGCGATATCCAGGCGGCGTCGATCGGTGCGAAAGACCTGCACAAATACCTGGGACCCGTCCGGATTACCTCCGAGAAAAAGGCGAGGATCTCGAAACCGGGGGTCGCCATGGGACTGGCCTGGACCCCCACGGGAGGCGAGTTGCTCTTCGTGGAGGCTACCGCCATGAAGGGGAACAAGGGGCTGACCATGACCGGACAGCTGGGCGACATCATGAAGGAATCGGCGACGGCGGCCCTGAGCTTCGTCCGCTCCAACGCGAAGGAACTGAAGATCAAGGGCGACTTCTTCGACACCATGGATGTCCATATCCACGTCCCCGCAGGCGCCATCCAGAAGGACGGCCCCTCGGCTGGGGTGACGATCCTGACGGCCCTCACCTCGCTGCTGACCGGCAGGCCGATCAAGGAAGACCTTGCCATGACGGGTGAGATCACCCTCCGGGGCGTGGTCCTCCCCGTGGGGGGGATCAAGGAAAAGGTCCTCGCCGCCCACCGGGCGGGTATCAGGACGGTTATCCTTCCCAAGTGGAATATGAAGGATATCGAAGATATTCCTGAAAAGATCAGGAAAGAGATCACCTTTCACTTCGTCGGCGAGATGATGGACGTCCTGAAGATAGCCCTCAGGAAAAAGTAGTCCTCGACAGAGATTCTGCATACCGGGCTGGCCGCGATCTTCCCCGCCGAGGGACCGGCACAAGGAGGCATTCGATGAAAGGATGGACCGAAGAGGAGATCAGGAACAGGGACCTCATGGCGCCGTGCGGCCTGTACTGCGGCGCATGCGGCGTCTACATCGCCACCAGGGACGGAAACGAGAAGTTCAAGACGGTGATGGGCAACCTGTACGGAACGAAGCCCGATGATACGGAGTGCCTGGGATGCATGCAGCCGGATCCCCCGAAGAGACTCTACGGCTTCTGCGCGACCTGCGCGATACGAGACTGCGTCCGGGCGAAGGGGTTCTACTCCTGCCATCAGTGTGATGAATGGCCCTGTCCCATGATCCGAGAATTTCCCCTCGCGACCGGCGTGCGGGTCATGGAGCGGGCCATCCCCCTCTGGCGGGCACGGGTGGCCGCGCACGGCGATGAGAAAGGGAGCGTGGAATGGGCCCGGGGGGAATGCGAACGGTACCACTGCCCCTCATGCGGAGCTCCGCTCTTCCGGGGCGCGCAGCGGTGCCGGGCCTGCAAGGAGCCGGTGGCCGACAGGCTGGACGGATCACTCTAGATTCGCGTCTTTTCAGAGGGGGCGACGATGACCGATTACGGCATTACCCTTGAATACCTTGATCATATCGCGGTTGTATGCCTTGATCGGCCGGAGAGACGAAACGCCTTCAACGATGTCATGTGGACCGAATTCGATCAGGTTATCAAGCAGTTGGAGGACAAGACCCCCCGCGTCGTCATCTTGACGGGGGCGGGGGACCGGGCGTTCAGCGCCGGGTTCGACGTCAGCGTGGACAACCCCCAGGTCGCGGATCTTGCCGGGATAATGGAAACCCATGATCGTGCCCCCGTTGAGAAACTGATACGGCGAATCCGCAGGGTGGTCGACACCCTCTTTGACCTGCCGGTGCCGATCATCGCCGCCCTGAACGGGAGCGCCTACGGCGGGGGCGCGGAACTCGCCGTGCGGTGCGACATGCGTGTCATGGATCCTGACGCCGTTATCTGCTTCTCCGAGGTACGCCTGGGCCTGATGCCCGACTGGGGCGGAGCCGCCGCCCTCCCCCGGCTGATCGGACCGGCGCGCGCCGCGGAGATGATCCTGGCGGCCCGGGAGATCTCCGCCCAAGAGGCCCTGTCGTGCGGACTGATCAACCGCATCAGTTCGCCGGGAAGGGCGCTCGACGAATCAATCGACCTGGCACGGATGATCGCCGCCAACGGTCCCCGTGCCGTGCGTTCGGCCCTCGCGGTGATCCGTGCGACCAATGACCATTCACTGGCCCAGGCGCTGGATTTGGAGATGGAGAAGGCCATTTCATTAATTACAACGGGCGAATGTGTCTACGGGATATCGGCCTTCCTGTCGAAGGAAACACCGGAATTCCCGGACAGCACGGCCGACGCAACCTGAAAGGCGCTTCGCCGTAACCACATAGGGGGGCATCATGAAGGTCTTCATTACCGGCGGTTCGGGTTTTGTGGGAAGCACGCTTACCTTGAAGCTGATCAACCAGGGACACCGGGTAACGATCCTGACGCGGTCGATCGACAGGCATCGTTTCCTCCCCGAAGGGGCATCATTCCTGGAGGGAGACCCCTCAAGGGAGGGACCATGGCAGGATCGGGTCGCCGACCATGACGCCGTCATCAACCTCGCCGGCGCCTCCATCTTCGCGCGGTGGACCGATGGTTATAAGCATACCCTGCGGGAGAGCAGACTCCTGACAACCCGCCACCTCGTCGATGCCATGGCGCCGCGCAAGGGAAAGGAGACGCACCTCATCAGCACATCGGCCGTGGGGTATTACGGATTTCACGAGGACGAGATTCTCGAAGAGACAGACCCGCCGGGAGGGGATTTCCTGGCGACCCTCGCCGCCTGCTGGGAGGCGGCGGCCCTGGAGGCCAGACAGCACGGGGTCCGGGTCGTCCTCTGCCGCTTCGGCATCGTCCTGGGCAGTAAGGGAGGAGCCCTTGCGCAGATGCTCCCCCTCTTCCGTTTCCGGATGGGGGCGCCACTCGGCAGCGGGAGGCAGTGGTTTTCATGGATTCACGAATGGGACCTTGCCCACATATTTCAATTCCTTCTCGATCACACGGACCTGGAGGGTCCTCTCAACTGCACGGCCCCCAATCCGGTCCGGAACCGGGAAATGACCCGGATAATCGGGACCGTCCTCGGAAAACCGACCTTTCTGCCTGCTGTTCCTGCCTTTCTCATCCGGTGGATGCTGGGGGAATTCGGGAGTGTTATCCTGAAGGGACAGCGGGTATACCCGAGGAGGCTCCTGAAGCATGGCTTTGTCTTCCGATTCCCGACCATGCAGGAAGCGCTCACCGATCTTTTGACAGAAAACCCGCCGCCGGGGCGGAAGAAAGGCTGCTGAAGAAACCATGAAACGACAGGTAACGCTCGGCAGGACGGGGATCAGGGTCACGCGTCTCGGATTCGGCGGAATCCCGATTCAGCGAGTCTCGGAGAGGGAGGCCGTGGAGACCGTTATTCGGGCGATTGAGCGGGGCGTCGATTTTATCGACACCTCCCGCGCCTACACGACAAGCGAGACACGGATCGGAATCGCCCTCCGGGAGACTGGAAAGAAGGTCGTCATGGCCACCAAGTCGCAGCAGCACAGCGCCGACAAGGTGCGGCGGGATGTGGATACAAGCCTCAAGGAACTCCGGCGGGAGAAGATCGAACTCTACCAGTGCCATTTTATCCGTGATCTTGACGCCTACAAAAAGATCACGTCAAAGGGGGGAGCCCTGGAGGGACTGCTCAGGGCGCGTGACGAGGGACTGATCGAGCATATCGGGATCACCAGCCACAGCCTGGATCTCCTGGATCACGTCATCGACGACGGCCTCTTCGAGACCATCATGGTCTGCTACAGCTTTCTCGAACCGAAGGCGGAGGAACGGGTGATCCCCCGAGCCCTGGCCGCCGATATCGGCGTCATCGTGATGAAGGCATTCTCCGGCGGTGCCATCGGCAACCCTCGCCTGGCCCTCAAATACGCCCTGGCCCTGGAGGGGACCGTCGTGATCCCCGGCGTCGAGACAAAGGCACTGTTCGATGAAGACTGGGATGTCTTCGTGGATGACCTGACCCTCAACCGAAAGGAACGGGAAGAGATCAGGGTGATGCAGGCCCAGCTCGACAGACAGTTCTGCCGTCGCTGCGATTACTGCCAGCCCTGCCCCGAGGGGATTCCCATCCAGCACGTTATCGGCATCAAATCGATGGTCAAGCGGATGGGGCCGCGGATCCTCACGGAGGGATGGCCCAAACTCGCCGTCGAGCAGGCCAGAAATTGCACCGAATGCGGCGAGTGCATGGAACGCTGCCCGTACGGACTCCCCGTCCCGGATCTGATCAGAGAAAACCTCCAATGGGTCGATGAACAGATCGACCGGGCGGAGGGTCGATAACCCCCCCGCCCTGGCAGCTTTGACTCGTTACCGCGCCCGGGCCCGCGAAACGATTTCGGCGATACTCAGGACCTCCAACTTGTCGTCCACTCCTTCGATCTTCACCGCATCGTCGAGCATCTTCGCACAGGTGGGGCAGGCCACGGCGATGACCGAGGCGCCCGTCTGAAGGGCCTCTCGGACACGGACCCGGCTCGCGCTGTCCTCACCGGTCCCCAGGATATCGGTGAAAAAGTTCCCCCCTCCCCCGCCGCAGCAGAAGGCGAACCGGCCGTTTCGGCGCAGTTCCACCAGTTCGAGGCCGGGTATGGCCCGCAGGATATTCCGCGGAGGCTCATAGATCCCGTTGTGCCGCCCCAGGTAGCAGGGATCGTGATAAGTCACCGTTACCGGATACTCGGCAAGGGCAATCTTTTCATCTTGTATCAGTTTCGCCAGGATCTCGGTAAAATGGAAGACCTCCAAGGTTGCCCCCTGTTTCGGGTACTCCTTCTTGAAGGCATTGAGGGCGTGGGGATCGAGGGTGACAATCCTGGTAATCCCCCGCCCCCTGAACTTCTCTATATTGATCCTCGCCAGCTCCTCGAAGAGCCCGACCTCCCCCAGGATCCTGACCTCGTTTCCGTCACAGGTCTCCTCAGTCCCCAGGATCCCCATTGAAACCCCCGCCTCGGAAAGGAGTGTCCCTACGGCCTTCGCCATTTTCCGGCCGATCTCGTCATAGGAGCCGACACACCCCACGTAGAAGAGGTATTCCTGGTTCCTGAATTCTTTCAGGCCTGTTCCTTCGGCCCACACCCCCCGCTCTTCCTGGGGGAGCTTGTAGGGATTCCCGTTCGTGATGACGGCCTTGAAATAGTCCCGCACCTCGGGGGGGATCATCCCCTCATTCACCAGTTCGGCCTTGACCTCCTGGAAGATATCGGGGAGGTATTCCCTGAACCGTTCGAAGACACATTGATCCTTGCAGTTGTCGCAGGACACGCAGGAAAAAAAGACCTTTGCGAAGGTCTGGCTCGATTCGATCTCGCCACTCAACCAGGCCCTGGTGAGCCACATACGGCCGCCCGGCGCATAGGTGTCCCACCCGAAGGCCTTGTAAGAAGGGCAGTTGAAATCGACGTAATCCAGGGGAAATTTGCAGTATCCGCACCTGAAGCAGCGATGGACGATATCTCCGTGTTCGATCGAACGGACGTATTCCATCAGTTCACCTCCCAGTTTCCGGGATTCATGATTCCCTGGGGATCGAGGTTCCTCTTCACCATCTGGAGGAGCCTGAGCGTCACCGGATCCATCTTTTCCATGGTCATCCTCTGTTCCACATAATTGGGTTTCCAGGGAACTCCCCCCATCTTCAGGGCGAAGGCGGTCGCCTCGTCCAGGGCCTCTTTGACCCGCTTCATCATCGCGGGATCGGCCCGGTTGAAGGCGAAGGAGATGCTGAACATCATGGAGTGACCCCCCGATATGAGTCGTGCCGCGCTGGCGTAGAGAAGGTCGTATTTCTCGGCCAGCCTGACCACGTTGGCGGCATACTGGGGATAATGCTCGATCATCGCGATAGGTCCCGAGTATTCGAATCCGCCTCCCCGGGGTACATCGGCAAATGCGGCGATTCCCCGCTGGGGCATTTCCAGAAGCATCTCTTTCATGTACTGGGTATTCATAAATCCGGCATCTTTCGAATCCATGAATTCCTGCAGGCAGTCCCAAATCATCCTCCGCTTGAACTCGACTTCCTCCTCCGTGTCTCCGGTAAAATAGACGGTGATGTGGTAATTGTCCTTGAATATATACGGTTTGGGCTGGAACCAGACGTTGATGTCCTCCAGCATCTCAAGGTGGGTCAGTTTGTACAGGATATCCGGAACCAGATTGGCGCGGTCGGTCACGAACAGCTCCGCGTCCCTGAACTTCTTATTGGGAAAGAGCTTCAGCCCCACCTTGGTGATGATCCCGGTGGCGCCGAGCCATCCCAGAAAGAGGCCGGACAGATCGGGAAGGGTCGGACCTTTTGAAAACCAGTAAGGCCCCAGCGAAGGCGAGCCGATCCTGCAGACCTCACCGGTGGGGAGGACGACCTCCATCCCCGTGACCATGTCGGAATTGAATCCGTACTGCTGCGTGAGCCGTCCCTGGCCGTGGAGAGACACATTGGCGGCGATGGTCGTGGTCGGGGGGGCATCGGGAAGGCTGTGCCGCAGGCGGGGATGATGGTCCTGAAGGTACGCCGCGAGGACCCCCTGGGAGGTTCCTCCTTCCAGAACGGCGTATCGACCCATCTCGTTCACCTCGATGATCCTGTTCATCCGCTTCATGTCCATGACGATGCCGCCCTTCAGGGGAATGACGAGGCCGGTCAGGGCCATACCGTTCCCCATGGGGACGATAGGGATCTTCTCCCTGTTTGCCAACTGGACGATCTTCTGTATCTCCTCGGTTGTCTTCGGCGCCACCACATAGTCCGGCAGGTGCGGGTCCA
>JAFGSH010000009.1 GCA_016934695.1 Deltaproteobacteria bacterium | reverse complement strand
TGTACGCGCGCCCCTCATCGTCGCTCTTGTCCCAGGCAGCCCCGTGTACATCGACCCACTCCGTGCTGACCGCTTCTACGATTTGTTTGAGTTCCTTCGACAGGGCGTTCCACTTATCGAGGTTCATCACGACGAACATGGCGGTGGTGTACCCGACCCCGGTGCACTGGGTTGTGTGGTCGATCACCTCCGCCTGTTTCCATCCCTTGAGGGTCTCTATCGGGGTGAATGTCCCTTCAACCACACCCTTCTGAAGGGCCTCGTAGGTGTCTGGCTGGGGCATCGCGACAGGCACCCCGCCGAGGGCCTCAACGATCTTGGCACTCAGACCCGTCGAACGGATCTTCATTCCCTTGACATCCTCCAGCGCCCTGACCGGTTTCTTGGTGCTCAGCAGGCCGGGGCCATGGGCGTGTATGTACAGGACCTTGACGTCAGCCAGTTCCTCCGGAGACATCTCCCTGGCGAATTCGTTGGCGACACGGGTTGCCACAAGGCCGTTGGGATATCCGAAGGGGAGATCGACGACTGCCATCACCGGGAAACGCCCCCTCGTATATGCGAAGCAGGACATCCCGATGTCCGATATTCCCTTTACCACCCCGTCGTAGCACTGATCCGCTTTTGTCAGGGTGCCGCCCGGAAAGGTAATGATCTTTATCCGTCCTCCGGAACGTTTCTCGACCTCCTCGGCCCACGATATGGCCGCCTGGCACTGGCTGTGGGTAGGCGGAAAGAATATGCTGTAGGTCAGTTCCACGGTCTTTTCCTTTTTCTGGCATCCCGCCGTCAACAGCAGTGCCGCCGCGCCTATCATAACAGTGATGACAATATACTTTCTCATGATTTTCCCCCCTCACGTAATTACGGCCTTCCCCTTCCCCCTCTATAGGGGAGGCACGGGAGGCCTGTTGCAGACTGTCGAAAATATGACGGAAACTACGGTGGTATGATGGCCTGCTTTCCTGCCCTGATGCGGGTCAGGAAGCAGGCATTAATATGAGTAAGTCTTACACATGGAGCGTAAGATAATCGGCAGGGAAGATAATGATGTATTATCCATAACGCGGTCCCGATCCTGAAAACTTGGCCAGACCTTAGTAACCGATTTGGCATAACCTGTCAAATAGTATTTACGGTTCCCCGGCACCTGTGGCCCTCGCCGCACACGGTGACCCGTCGAAACACAACCCGGCTTTCCCCGTGTGGTGCGCGATGCCGGTCTCGATCAGGGGACTACTTTTTCTTTGCGGTTTTCGCCTTTTCCAGCTCCGCTTTATACTTTTCGGCCTCGGCTTTGGCCTTTTTCGCTTCTTCTTTTGCGGCGTTCAGATCCTCCATGCTTGCCTGTTCTTCTTCTTTCGACTTCATCTTATCCGTCATTTCGTCGAAGCCGACATATACGGCAAGGGCGCCTCCAAGCAGGAGGACGACGGGGATTCCGCCTTGAAGCAGCTCGAGAAAGGGTTCCCACCAGATGACCAGTCCGATCAGCCCCAGGACTGCCGCGATGATACCGCCTATCAATACCTTCATGATCCCTCAACCTCCTTCTGTCAAAAATATGCCAGGATTGTTACGCTAACAGTATAGCAATAACTGAGTTTTTCAGATAGCATAAAAATGAACCGCAGGCAAGATCAAAATCGAGAAAAAGGACTTGCCTAAAAAGGGATATTGCATTATCTTCATACACTTTCAGATAATCGGTAGAGAACCCGCGGCCCGGAAGGGGGACGGGGAAAGGATGTTGCATGGTGGAGCTTGATTTTGAGAAGGGGGCGGGTCTGATCCCTGTCGTGGCGCAGGATTACGTGACGGGTGAAGTGCTGATGCTGGCCTATATGAACCGGGAGGCCTGGGAAAAGACGGTGGAGACGGGGAGGGCGACGTACTGGAGCAGGTCACGGAACACCCTCTGGGTCAAGGGTGAGACATCCGGCAATGTCCAGACGGTCAAGGAGATCCTCGTGGATTGCGATCTGGACACCGTGGTGTTCAAGGTGGATCAGCGGGGGGGTGCCGCATGTCATATGGGGTACCGGTCCTGTTTTTATCGAAGGATCTCCGGCGGAGACGTGGAGATCATCGGTGAACGGGTGTTTGATCCGGAGGACGTGTACGCGACATGAAGAAACTGAAACTGGGTATACCGAAAGGGAGCCTCGAGGCCAATACGATCGAACTCTTCAAAAGGGCGGGATGGCGCATAACTTACGATGCCAGGAGTTACTTCCCCGATATCGATGATGAAGACATCTCCTGCGCCCTGGTGAGGGCGCAGGAGATGTCCCGGTATGTCGATGACGGGACCATCGACCTCGGCCTTACCGGAAAGGACTGGATCCTTGAAAACGAATCCGATGTAGTTGTCGTCCGGGATCTCATCTATTCGAAGGCATCCACGCGACGTGCCCGCTGGGTGCTTGTGGTCCGTGAGAATTCCCCCATCAAGACCCTGGAGGATGTGGCCGGCAAAAGGATATCCACGGAGCTGGTGAACTTTACCCGCAGGTATCTGCAGGAGCGGGGGGTAGAGGCGCACCTGGAATTTTCCTGGGGTGCCACGGAGGCGAAGGTGGTCGAAGGACTCGTGGATGCAATCGTGGAGGTGACGGAGACCGGGAGCACCCTCCGGGCCAACAAACTGAAGATTATCCATGAGCTTTTGGAGACGAACACCCAGCTGATCGCCAACAAGAAGGCGTGGGACGACCCCTGGAAGAGGAGAAAGATGGAGCAGATCAGCGCCCTCCTCTCCGGATCGCTCATGGCGATGGGCAAGGTCGGTCTCAAGATGAACGTTGCCAAGGAGAATCTGGGGAGGGTCGTCCTGCTCCTTCCTTCCCTGAAGGCCCCGACCACGTCCGGGCTGTACGACGAGAACTGGTTCGCCGTCGAAGCCGTCGTGGACCGGGATATCGTCAGAGATCTGATACCGATCCTCCGGGAGGCGGGGGCTGAAGGAATCATCGAGTATCCTCTCAACAAGGTGTTGTAAAAGGAGATCGGGGGGTATGCGCACGCACAGGGTAACCAGAAAGACCACGGAAACGGATATATCGTTTGAGATCAACCTTGATGGAGAAGGGGTGGGGAAGATATCCACAGCGATCCCCTTCCTCGATCACATGCTCACCCTCTTTGCGAGGCACGGATTCTTCGATCTGCATCTCCAGGGGAGCGGGGACACGGACGTGGACTATCATCACCTCGTGGAAGATATCGGGATATGCTTTGGGAAAGCGGTTCGGGAGGCCGTGGGCGACAAGAAGGGAATGGCCCGTTACGGTTCGGCCTGTGTCCCCATGGACGAGGCCCTGTGCCACGTCTGTATCGATATCTCAGGGAGGCCGTTCCTGGTTTTCAGGGCAGAATTCGGCGGGAAGAAGATCCGGGACTTCGACCCTCTCCTCCTTGAGGAATTCTTCAGGTCCTTTACGGATCACGGAGGAATAACCTTGCACGTGAACGTCATATATGGTAAGGATCCTCACCACATAGCAGAGGCCGTCTTCAAGGCGTTCGCCCGTGCCCTGAGGGAGGCGGTCCGCATTGATGATCGGATCAAGGGTGTCCTGTCGACAAAGGGATCTCTCTGAATTCACTGTCTGCCACGCTGAGAACCTCTCCATGACATTCCCCGTGGGGGCCGGTATTAGGGAAATTTTACAAAGCGGGGTGATACGTATCAAAAATTCATCTTCTTATTCCGACATGTTCCGGGTTCTCCTGTGCGGGGCGGTGTGCGCGGCCCTCCTCGCCGGGTGTGCGCCCCATCGGGGGGGGACGACCACCCTCCTTCAAAGAGGTGTTCGCTTCGAGAAGATCGCCGTTATCCCGTTCCAGGCGGTTGTTCCCGGAGATCCGGCTGCGCGGGTTGTCCTATGTCCCATCTCGGGGGCAACCTTTCGGGCCTGTCCCTTTTCGGGGAATCCACAAGAGGGGATTGAGCAATTCTTCGTAGAGGGGCTCACCCCTGTCGAGGGATGCACCGTGATCCCTCCCCAGGAGGTACGCGGCGTGTACCGCCGGGTGTCTGTCGGCTCCCCGGGAGCCCCTCCCTTGGAGATACTGCAAACGGTGGGGAAGGAGATCGGGGCGGACGGCATTGTTGCGGGCCACCTCTTCTGCTTCCGGGAGAGGAAGGGTTTTGATTATTCCGCTGAACGACCCGCTTCGGTCGCCTTCTGCATCCATCTGATCCGCGTTGAGGACGGGGTGACGGTATGGAAGGGAGTCTTTGACAAGACCCAGAGTTCGCTGCTGGAAAACATCCTGGATATCCTTCCCTTTATCCGGGGCGGCGGGAAATGGATGACCGCCGAGGAGTTGTCACGGGAGGGCGTGCGGAAGATACTGAAGGACTTTCCCGACATGAAGGAATCTGCCAGGTGATCATCATACCGGCTATAGATCTCAAGGGAGGCAAGTGCGTGCGCCTTCTCCAGGGCGACTTTGATCGGTCGACCGTGTATTCGAATCATCCCGTCGATATCGCACGGCAGTGGCAGGAAAAGGGGGCGGAGCGCATTCACGTGGTCGATCTCGACGGTTCCCGTGACGGAACACCCCGCAACAGAAGCGTTATCGAAGAGATCGTCCGTGCGGTTGATGTCCCCCTGCAGGTAGGGGGCGGGATCCGAAACATGCAGACCGTTGATGAATACCTCGCCATGGGGGTCGGCTATGTGATACTGGGTACCGTGGCCTTCAAGGCCAGGCCGTTTGTCCTCGATGCGTGCGCCCGTTACCCGGGGCGCATCATCCTCGCCCTCGACGCCCGTGACGGCAGGGTCGCTGTCGAGGGATGGACGGAGGGCACCGATCGGTCTCCTGCGGAGATCGCCGCTCAGTATGAGGGGTGCGGACTGGATGCCGTCATATACACCGATATACGGCGGGACGGCATGGAATCGGGGGTCAACCTCGTATCCACGCGGCTGCTTGCCGAATCCGTCGATATCCCGATCATCGCCTCGGGGGGTGTTGCGAGTATCCGTGACATCGACCGGCTCCTCGAAGAGGGGGGGGCGGGGATCATGGGCGTCATAACAGGGAAGGCGCTCTACACCGGGACCTTGAAGCTGGAGGATGCCATAGCACGGGTTGCGAAATTTGCGTAGGAGGTGTGGATATGGAGGGGTGTATCTTCTGCAGGATCGTCCGGGGAGAGATCCCGGCCACCGTTGTCTATGAGTCATCGGATGCCGTGGCCTTTGAGGATGTCAACCCGATGGCCCCCGTGCACGTGGTAGTGGTACCGAAGACGCACGTGGCCACCCTCATGGATGTTCCGGTCGGCATGATGGAGGGCCTGATGGCGGCGGTGCGGGAGGTTGCCGCGGTGAAGGGAATTGCCGAAAAGGGGTTCAGGACCGTGATCAACTGCAATGCGGAAGGAGGCCAGGTGATCTTTCACCTGCATATCCATGTCTTGGGAGGCAGGAAGTTGAGTGATGATATGGGCTAACAGGAGATGGCCGTCTTCCCGGTGGAACAATGATGCAACGGGCCGATGGTCGCCCGCAGTACGGAAGAAGAGAGAGGTGTACAGAAC
>JAFGSH010000083.1 GCA_016934695.1 Deltaproteobacteria bacterium | reverse complement strand
GTGATCCAGTACATCAGCTCCTGGTTCACCGACACGGAATCCTTCACCAAGCAATGGGCCGATTCAGCGGCGCGTGACATCCCCTCTCTCCTGTATGGCGGCGTCGCGCAGACCTCCGACTTCTGGCAGCTCACGGGCGGGAAAGCGGCCGGTGTAATCTCCTCATATACGGAGTGCATGCTCCCGCTGACTGACAAAACCGTTCCCTTCGTGGAGATGGCGGTCAAGCACAAGATCCCGACCCAGATCCATGTCCACCTCGCCTACGCGGACATCTACTTCATCAAGGAGGTGATCGAGAAGGCCGGGGGCGTGGATGACATCGACAAGCTGATCAAGGCGATGGAGACGACTGAGACCACTTATTCGCTCGGCAAGATGGCCTACGAGATGAAGAAGATCAAACCGTACTTCCACTCCAAGATCAGGGTGGATCTGTCCGATCCTCTGAACAAGACCATCCCCGGTGCCTTCATCCAGCCGATCGCCCAGTTCGGAAAGAATGGGGAACCTTTATATCTGGGAGGTTCCTGTGTTGAGAATGAGCCGATATTCGAGCGGGTCGGTGGCGGAAAGCCGGCTGATTTCAAATATCCGGCCGAGTTGAGGTAGCGGATGTAGCAGAAGCATATCTTTGATGGTTATGCGAACGGGTCCCGTTGCATGGCAGCGGGGCCCGTTTTTTTTATGAAGGTCATCATATATATCTTTCTAACACGATACAATATTCGAGAGAGATACATACCGGTGAGCACAGTAGAGCGATGTCCCCGTCCATCCTTGTCTTATATGATCATGGGAAAGAATATTCCACCGGTGGGGCTTCATTTCTCTTGACAGGGTACGGGTGGACATGTTACCGAATAAAAGACACAATGCCGGAGTGGCTCCCCACACAACAGAGATTCTCTCCTGCTGAATGACAATTGGAAACGGGAGACTGCTCTGGGAGCTCTGGTTGACGATATCTTTGCTACTGTCCGGGGGGGAAGTCAGTGATATTCGTTTCATCCTGCCACGTTGTGAGGTTTGTAGCATCAGAACAACTCAGCAATACAAGCAGTATGTCGGACCGGACGCACAACCGTTTGGAATATTCCATCCCCGATTCATATCCCGTACCACCATAATGATACTGCCATTACAGGGTTTGTAAACCACGATGCCTGTGAGAAGGGGCATGTGGGAGTCATCGGAGAGCAGCATGAACCTAAAAAAGGAGGAAAGGATGATGGTAACGAGATTCAAATTTGGCTTGTTTGTTGTCGCAATACTTTCACTGACGCTCTGTTTTCCGTCCGCCGGGGTGAGCGCCGCTCCGTCGGGAGAGCCGATCGTAATCGGGTACGCGGGGATGGTGCTCTCGCCGGGTACACGGCCCTGCATGGCCATCCAGAAGATAGCGGTCGAGGAGATCAACGCGGCGGGCGGCGTCCTCGGGCGTCCGCTCAAGTACGTGATCGCCGACAACAAGGGAGCCACGTCGCTGACGGTCGAGGGGACCCGCCGTCTGTTGATGGAAGAGAAGGCGAAGTTCATCTTCGTCGAGGGGCGCACCGAGATCTGTCTCGCCGCCCAGGAGAACGCGGCCGCCATGTTCAAGGATT
Source organism: Deltaproteobacteria bacterium (assembly GCA_016934695.1). The sequence continues at coordinate 6,945 of JAFGSH010000083.1, read as the reverse complement.
ACCCGCACATCATGATCTTCAACGGTCCCATGGGGCGGGAGCTGACGGATCGGATCCTCGACGAGTACGAGAAGTACAAGTTCTGTTTCCGCGACTGGGATCCAGAGCCTGCCCACTACGCCCAGCAGCGGTACTTCTGGGGCAAGACGTGGACGGCGAGATATCCTGAGGGTCTCAAGAAGATGGCCTTCCTCTGGGAGGACCTCGAGTGGACCAAACCGTGGCGCGAGGGAATGGCTGATCTGAATCTGCCTCCGTGGGAAGATATTCTTCAGAAGGACTATGGAGTTGAGGTCGTCTACAGCAAGCTGGTCAAGCCGCGGGGAACGATGTACCTGCCCCTCTTTCAGCAGATCGCCGGGACCGGAGCCCAGCATATCTTCTACATCAGTTCCTGGTTCACCGACACGGAATCCTTCGCCAAGCAGTGGGCCGATTCGGCGGCGCGGGATATCCCCATTGATCTCTACGGCGGTGTATCGCAGACCTCCGACTTCTGGAAGCTCACCGGCGGGAAGTGCCTGGGCGTCGTCGGTTCCTATACCGAGTGTATGCTCCCCTTGACGGATCAGACCATCCCCTTCGTGGAGATGGCTGTCAGGCACAAGATCCCGACCCAGATCCACGTTCACCTCGCCTATGCGGACATCTACTTCATCAAGAAGGTGATCGAGAAGGCGGGGGGCGTCGATGACATCGACAAGCTGATCAATGCAATGGAGACCACGGAGACCACTTACTCGCTGGGCAAGATGGCCTACGAGACGAAGAAGGTCAAACCCTACTTCCACTCCAAGGTCAGGGTCGATCCGACCGATCCCCAGCACAAGACCTACCCGGGCGTATTTATCCAGCCGATCGGTCAGTTCCAGAACGGCGGGAAGGTTCAGTACCTGGGAGGTTCCTGTCAGGAAAATGAGCATATATTTGAGGGAATCGGCAAGCCGAGCGATTTCGTAAAGCCTGCCGAATTGAGGAAGAGGGAAAAGTAAGAAGCCGGTATAATGGTTGATGGTCGAAACGGGTTCCGCTGCACCTGCAGCGGGACCCGTTTTTTTAATCGTTACCCAGGTGGTGCCGGACAGATTCTGGACAGGGTGAATACCGATGGCCGGCCGCTTCGGTATGTGGTATGAGGCTCGGACAGAGAGAAGACGCCCAGCGCTATTGATCTTCGATAGTGGGAGCAGGAGAAGGAGGTGAAAGGGGACATGCGGATTCTGGCTTTTAACGGGAGCCCCCGTAAGCAGGGGAATACCTCGGCGATCATCGGGTCGATGCTCGAAGGCGCCCGGTCCGAAGGGGCGCAGACCACGGAGGTGAGACTCCACGACATCGGCATGAAGGGATGCATGGGGTGCCTCAGCTGCCGCGACAACCCCGGGTTCTGCAAGCAGCGCGACGGTCTGAGCGAGCATCTCGAAGCCGTCAAGACCTGCGACGGCATCGTTATCGGCTGTCCGATATACATGTACCGGATCTGCGGCCAGATGAAGCTGTTTGTCGACCGGGTCTATTCCCTGTATGCGAACAGGCCGGAGGGCGGGTACGATGCAATGGTCCCGCCGGGGAAGACATACGCCCTGGTCATTTCCCAGGGGGCCCCCGATCCGAACCAGTACGCGCGGTCGATCCGCTGGCTTGCCGGAATGACGGGAACCGGTCTCGGCATGGTGCCGGTCGGACAGATTATCCATACAAACAGCGATGCCGAACCGGCACGGGAGGACACGAAACGCCTGGAAGAGGCCTTCCGGATCGGCCGGACTCTCGTCGCACGATAAAAACGCTTATACTTCTTCAATACGAACAGAGGAAAAAGTCCCAGGGCTCGATTTATCTCTTCGGGGGAGGGATCGTCTCCAGGGCGTAGAGGCGCGAGTCGATCAGCGCGTCGCTCCGGTAGTGGACGGCGGCCTGATACCGTTCATCGCTCGTCATGGTAAGGAAAGCCTCCCGGGAGGGGTACTGGACGAGGAGAACGGCATCCCACTTCTCATGACCGATAACGGGCATCTTCTGCCTGCCGTAGTAGAGAATCCTGCCGCCGATCTCCGTGACCAGTCGCCCGGCAACATCCGAGTACCGGTTGTACGATTCCGCCCCGCCGTCAGGTTTGAACTTGAGCAGATTGAGCATGACGATCGGTCCTTCGTGATCCAGGTCCCGCAACTGGCGCAACTGATCTCCGGTCGGTTCGATTGAAACCATGATATGCCCCCCTTTTGTATCGATGAGAATCTTTGATTCTTACCGCACAAGGTCAGTCCTTCCATAGCGCATTCCCGCTCGTCGGCAAACGAAAACTTCTCGCGGGCTCCCTCCGTATGCTAGGCAGTCAGAAAATCGTTCAGCAGCCCGGCGACCTCTTCGGGTTTTTCCTCCTGCACGAAGTGTCCCGCATCGATCGTGGCAACGTCGATGATGTCGAAACAGTCCTCGATGTGGTTCAGATAGGCCGGGATGATCACCGTATCACCGGTCCCGTGGATGTACAGGCTGGGCATGGGGAACTTCATCCCCGCAAGCTCGGCCCATCTCTTCCCGTCGTGCCGCATGTTCCGGTAGTAGGAGGCTCCCGTGGCCGGCGTATTCTCGATCCGGTAGCACCTGATATACTCCTGAATGGCATTATCGGGAATTCTTCCGTCCCTCCCCGCTCTGCCGAAGAAGTACCGGATCCAGGTCTCCTCGTTCCCCCTGATCATCGCCTCCGGCAGGGCCGGTTGCTGCTGGAAGTGCTGGTACCAGAAAGGAATGCAGTCATGGGATCGCATAATCTCCAAGGCCTCCGCGTTTCCATTCGTGTTGTTGATCACCGGGATATTCATCAGGACTAGTTTTTTGACCCTATCCGGAACGGCCAGGGCCACCTCCTGAGCGACGACGCCTCCCCAGTCGTGCCCGGCGAGAAAGAACTCTCCGACTTTAAGGAAATCGAGGATTTCAATGATGTCTTTTGCCAGATCCATCTTCCGGTAGAGGGACGGTTCCATCGTGCGCTCGCTGTCCCCCAGGCCCCGGAGATCGGGGGCGATAAGCCTGAGGTCTTCCTTCAGAAAGGGGCTGACGGCCTCCCAGCAGTAAGAACTTTCCGGCCAGCCGTGTATCATGACGACGGGATACCCGTCGGTGTTTCCGGAGTCGCGTACGGAAAACCTCCCCCTCGGAACCGTGACCTGCATCGTATTCATTATCCGTTCCTCCTTGACTGAAAATGGCTCATCTGACCACATCATATGCCATGCAATTGCACGAAAATATATAGCACACCTTGCGGCAAGTTCAAAGGAGAACCTGCTGACGTGGAACCGTTCATAGAGACGGCAGATTGGGCGGTCAGGAGACATCTCTTGACTTTCAGGGCAAAACAATCAATACAGACAGGAAAAGGGAGTGGGTTCAGGGGAACAGTGAGCACACCACCGGCAATTCCGCCAACGGGGCTGAGAGATTCGGCATTTCAGGAAAAGAGACAGTCGATTCGCGCGGCGCTGGTTTGTTGCGTGTCGGCGGGGAGAACACAATGACGGTCACGCCAAGGGATGCGGCAACGGTTATCCTGCTGCGCGAAGGCAGAGGACGCAATGACCGGAGATTCGAGGTCCTGATGGTCCTCAGAAATTCCAGGAGCACCTTTGTTCCCAGCTCTTATGTCTTTCCCGGAGGAAGAGTCGAGGAGGAGGACTGCCTTCGGGATATGGAATGTCTCTGCAACGAATCCGATCTGCCAAGGGCGCGACGCACGTTGGAGGACGTATCACCTCAGGAGAGAGGGCTGGGTATCTGGATAGCCGCCGTCAGAGAGACCTTCGAAGAGGTGGGTCTCCTCTTTGCGCGCCGGGAGGACGGGTCGTTTCTCTCCCCTGATCAAAGCGATACCGGCCGTTCCTTTCGCGCATATCGGGAAGCGATGTCCGGTGGGGAGATATCCTTCGAAGAGGTGCTCCGAAGGGAAGGATTGACGGTGGCTCTCGATCGATTGCACTACTTCTCCCACTGGATTACACCGGAATTGTCGCCGATACGATACGATACGAGGTTTTTTGTGGCCGAGGTGCCTCCCGGTCAGGAGGCCCTGCATGATGGGGACGAACTGACGAGACACGTATGGGTGACCCCGGAGGAGGCACTCGATGGATACCGGGAGAAGCGATTCCATATGGTGGTTCCCACCATCGTGACGCTGGAGGAGCTGTCCCGCTTCGAGACGATCGATGAGGCCATTGAATCGACCGAGGGAAAGGAGATAACGGCGGTCATAACGCGCCTGGTCTTCGAGGGGGATGAGATACAGGAGCATGCCCCCGACGGACGGATCTTCAGAAATCTTGTTCCTTCCCGGTAAGTCCATATCATAGGGCGGGGCAATCTGTACAAGGAGGGAGTGTGGCGAACAACAACGAAAACAAGGTGATGTCTGCGAAGGAGGCAATCAGCCGGTTTGTCGTCGACGGGGAGGATCTGATCATCGGCAACTACACGGTGGGAACCTGCGTCGAGCTGATCTACGAGATATGCCGGCAGGGGAAAAGGGGATTCACGCTTTACTCCCAATCGGGGATCCTCGATGTTGATGTTCTGGTCAATGCGGGGTGCGTGGATCGGCTGGTCAGCACCTATGTCTTGCGCTCAGGGGGAAAGAAGGGAGGAGGAGCTGTTCAGCGTGCCATGCAGGCAGGTACCCTTGCATGGGAAGACTATACGAATTTCAATTACAATGCCCGCCTGGTGGCCGGAATGCATGGGTTTTCCTTTATGCAGGTCTTCGAAGGGGTTATGGCAACCGACCTCTTTACAAAACGGGGGTTCATGGGGGAAGATAAGTACCGCGTTATCACCTGCCCCTATACGGGGAAAAAGGTGCTCACTGTTCCCGCCGCTAATCCCGACACCTGTATCATTCATGTCCAGCGTGCCGACCGGTACGGAAACGCCCAGTACTGGGGGTCGATGGGGAGCGTCGCCGCCGCGGCCCTGTGCAGCAGGAAGATCATTGTCTCCTGCGAGGAGATCGTCGAGCATGACGTAATTCAGGCGAGCCCTCATTTTACGATCATCCCCGCCTTCAGGGTCAACGCCGTCGTCGAGGTCCCTTGGGGCGCACACCCCACTGAGGTCCTGGGCCACTACAACCAGGACCGCTTCTTCTACGGGGTGTTCATGGAAGCGAATGCAACGGCCGACGGGGCAAGGGACTGGATGGATGAGTGGGTGTACGGTTGCGCGGATCGCGAGGCCTACCTCGATCGCTATGCCCGGCGGTTCGGCACGGGGATGCTGGACAGGCTCCGTGCCAAGGCATTCTACTCGGCCCCGGCCAACTATGGTTCCGCCTTCACTTCCTCCTGGGACGAAAACGGGAGGGAGCGGTCCATGGGCCTGACGCCTGATGAGTTGGAGCGGACCCTGAGAGAGAGGGGGATGCTCTATGAGTAAGGGATACACGCTGAACGAGCTGCTGATCATCACCTGCGCCAAGGAGATCAAGGATTATCAGAACGTCATCCTCGGAGTGGGGTTGCCGACGACGGCGGGGGCCTTGGCCAAAGCCCTCTTTGCGCCCCACGCGACGCTGATGATGGAGTCGGGGATCATCGATTTCGAGCCGCTGGTTCCCCTCAACCACATAGCCGACGCGCATTCGTGCCGGGGGTTCTCCTGTGCCACCGATCTCTTCTCGGCCTTTACCATGACCTACCGCGGCTTCGTCGATGTCTGTTTTCTGGGGGTGGGGCAGATCGACCGGTACGGGAACCTGAACACCACCTGTATCGGCGACTACTACAAACCCGAACTCAGGCTCCTCGGATCGGGGGGAGCTGCTGATTTCATCTCCTATGCGAAGCACACGGTCCTTACCATGCGCGGCGGCCAATTCGTGGAAAAGCTGGACTATTTTACCTCCCCCGGCTACCTGGAGGGGGGGGACAGCAGGGACCGATCGGGGCTCTTCCCGAAGGGGTCGGGGCCCTCCATGCTCCTGACGACCAAGGGGGTCTTCCGCTTCGATCCGGAGACGAAGGAGCTCTACCTCGCTCGGATCCATCCCGGTGTGACGGTGGAGGAGGTCAGAGCTGACGTCCCGTGGAATTTGAAGATCGCGTCCGACCTGGGCGAGACGTCTCCCCCGACGGATGAAGAGATCGATTTCGTCAGAAGGTTCGCCCCCGCCCAGTCCGCGGGAAGGGAACTGGCGGTCGAGCTGACCATCGGGGCCGCCATGGAGCGGTCCCGGCAGCGGGGGAAGGGATAGCCTCGAACGGTCAGGAGACGGCGGGCCAGGTGTCGTTCCACGGGCGCGCCTTTTCGTAGGCCCGCGAGGCCTGCAGCACCAGATCGTCCCGGTGGTGCGGGCCGACGATCTGGAGCCCGGCCGGCATCCCGCTTTCCGTGAGCCCCGCCGGGACTGAGGCGGCCGGGTGCCCCGAGAGGTTGAAGGGGTAGGTAAAGGCCACCGCGTCGTAGATGGAAACGGGATGGCCGTCGATCTCGGACGGGGGCGGTCCCCCGGCGGCGTAGGCCTCCGTCGGCATCGTCGGTGTGAGAAGGAGATCGAAGCGTTCGAAGAGATTCCAGAGGATCCGGTTCTGTTCGGTCTTGACCCGCTGCGCCTCGATGAGCTGTTCGAGTGTCAGGGAACGGATCTCTTCGAGGGATGCCACCAGCGCCCTCCCCATCTCATCACCGTACTTCTCCAGGTTTTCATTCAGGGTCCCGTAGATGTTGAGGCTGAAGAGCTTCGACCAGGCGTCGACCACGTTGGGCATGGCCTCCTCCAGGAGGATCACCGTATGCCCCATCTCCTCGAAGGACCGGGCCGCCTCCTCGACGAGCGTCATGACGTCGTGCTGGACGGTGGCGTATCCCAGGGTGGGGCTGAAGGCGATCGTGAGATTACGGGGGATGTTGTCCAGGCCGTGGAGATACGAAATCCCTGGGTGG
>JAFGSH010000082.1 GCA_016934695.1 Deltaproteobacteria bacterium | reverse complement strand
GGCGAGGCGGCGCGGATCATGACGGGCGCTCCCATACCCGAAGGGGCCGACGCCGTCGTGAAGGTGGAGGAAACGACGTGCGACGACGCTGACGTGCGGATATCCGCCCCGGCCCCGCGCGGTGATCATATCAGATACGCCGGAGAGGACGTCGCCGCGGGGGATCTGATCATACGCGCCGGAACGGTCCTGAGGCCCGCGGAGGTCGGAATGCTGGCCGCCCTCGGGCGCTCCTCCGTGAAGGTGTACCGGTGTCCCCTGGTGGCGATCATCCCGACCGGCGACGAACTGGTCGATATTGACGAGGCGGCGATATCACCCGAAAAGATCGTGAGCAGCAACAGTTACTCCCTTGCGGCGCAGGTGACGGAATGCGGAGGCATACCGCTCCGGCTCGGGATCGCGAAGGACTCCAGGGAAGATCTGACCGAGAAATTCAGGGCCGCCCTTCGGGCCGATGTCATCGTATCGTCGGCCGGGGTATCGGTCGGCGATTATGATTTCGTGAAGGATGTCATGGAGGATGTGGGCATCACGATCGAATTCTGGCAGGTGGCCGAACGCCCCGGCAAGCCCATGACCTTCGGGTCCAGGGAGGGAGTGCCGGTCTTCGGCCTTCCCGGCAACCCGGTGTCGTCGATGATCACCTTCGAAGAGTACGTACGCCCCGCGATATTGAAGATGACCGGCCACCGGAACATCTTCCGCCGGACCATCCGGGCGACAGTGGCCCATGACATAGAGAAAAAACAGGGTCTCCGCTATTTCTTCAGGTCCCGGGTGCAGAGGGAGGGTGACGGTTTCGTCGTCGAAATTACCGGTGAACAGGGCTCAGGCATTCTCAGATCCATGGTCCTCGCGAACGGGATCATGGTGATCCCCGAGGATGTCGAACTCGTGAAGGCGGGAGACCAGGTCATGGTGCAGCTGATCGACGACTCGCAGAATTACACGAAGGAGCCGGAATACCTGAGCGATTGACAATCGTCGCCGAAAGAGATAGCAGGAGAGTGCTGTTTCGAGCGGAAGTGCCAAGGTCGCTGGTGGGCCTCCCGGACTTCAAATCCGGTGTGGGGCGCTAGAACCGTCCCGGGTGGGTTCGATTCCCATGCACTTCCGCCATTTTTTTGTTCTTCTGGCTGGTCGGAGAGCGGTCACCGGGTTTCGGGGCGGCTCAGCCACCGGTCCAGTTTCTCGAAGGCACCTTCGATGGCCTCCGACATCTGATCGATCTTGATCGGTTTCGTGAAGAAGTCGTCGAAACCCGCCTCCCGGCATTCCTCGATCTCGAAGAGTCCCGCCCAGCCGGTCATCGCATAAATGATCGCGATATGGTTCGTCCTCCGTATCTGGCGACACAGCTGTATCCCGTCAGTGCCGAACAGCTTCAGATCGAGGAACATGACCATGATCTTTTCATTATCCAGGATTCTCAGTGCCTCTTCGGCGTTGGTCGCCAGGGATACCTCGTAGCCGGCGTCGGAGAAGGAATCATAGAACAGATCCCGAATGGATGCCTCATCATCCACGATCAGTATCTTTCTCTTCATCTGCAAACCTCTCGATCAGCGCGTATGGTTAAACTTTTGTGAGATTATACCACAGGTTATCCGGGAAGACACCTCTCCATTCCATCTCCGGCCTTTTTTTCTGTTGTGAGGTGTCTGGAGGAGATATGCGGAGATCAGTTGACGTGTACCGCCTTCGTTTTCATCGTTACCGACGGGTATATGGTGATCCCCGGCTGTTCGTACGCCGTGTATGCCTCCCTCATAAAATCGATCCATATCGGGAGTGCAATCGTGGCGCCGTTCTCATCGCCGCCGATGGGCGTGTGGTCATCCCTCCCCACCCATACCCCCAGGGCGATATTCTCGTCGAACCCGACGAACCACGCGTCAACGCAGTCGTTCGTCGTTCCCGTCTTGCCGTAGACGGTCCTCTTCAGGACCAGCGCGCCCCTGCCTGTGCCTTCGAGAACGACGGATTTGAGCATATTCCGGATGGCCGCCAGGGATTCTTTCGCGACGACCGTCTCCTGCTCGGCGGACGGTTCCACGAGGATCGCCTGTTCCCGATCGATGATCCTGGTGATGCAGGCCGGTTCGATCCTCTTGCCGCTGGCAAGGGTGGCGTAGGCGGAAACCAGCTCGAGGAGGGTGAGCTCGGAGGCGCCGATGGCCGAGGGATAGAAGGGATAGATCTCGCTCTTTATCCCGAGCCTGTGGGCCGTCCTGATCATGTTCTGTATCCCGACCTTGCTCGCGAGATTGACGGTCGCGGCATTGAAGGAGAGGGCGAGGGCCGTCTTCAGCGTGACCGTGCCGTGGTATTTCCTGCTGTAGTTCAGGGGCGTCCACACGCCCTGCCGTCCCTTTGCGTAGTAGTTGATCTTCTTGTCCTCTATCATGTCGGTGGGTTTCATCCCCTGGTTCAGGGCCGTGAGGTAGACGATCGGCTTGAAGGTGGAGCCGGGCTGCCTCTTTGCCTGGGTCACGCGGTTGAACTGGGAATCCCAGAAGTTCGTGCCGCCGACCATCGCCTTGATCCGTCCCGTCCTGATGTCGATCGCGAGGAGGGCCGCCTGCACCCCCTTGATGCCTCTCTTCTCCAGTTTCTCGATGCCGTTCCGCACCGCCCGCTCCGCAATCTCCTGCATCCGGTAGTCGAGTGTAGTGTAGATCTTCAATCCGGAGGTGTAGAGCCGGTCCCCCACCATCTCTTCGAGGACGGCCCTGCAGTGATCCACGTAGTAGGGGGCCTTGTACCGGCGCGCGTAGATCTTTGTCGGTATCGAATCGCCGAGGGCTTTCAGGTACTCACCCTGATCGATGAATCTCGTCTCGAGCATCCGTTTGAGGACGTAATCTCTCCTCTCCAGTGATTTCTTTGAATCGGTAAAGGGGGAGTATTTCGAGGGGGCCTTGGGAAGCGCCGCCAGGAGGGCGGCTTCCGATATCGTGACCTCTTTGACGGGCTTGCCGAAATAGATGTGGGAGGCCGCATCGATCCCGTATGCCCTCGTTCCGAAATAGGCGTTGTTGAGGTACAGCCCCAGGATCTCGTCCTTGGTGTACCGTCTCTCCATCTGGAGGGAGATTGCTATCTCCCTTACCTTCCGCGTGATCGTCTTCTCCGGCTTGAAGAAGAGCATCTTCGCCAGTTGCTGGGTGATCGTACTCCCTCCCTGCACGAACCCCCCCTCCTTCATGTTGACCAGGAAGGCGCTGAGTATCCTGACGGGATCGATCCCCGCGTGCCTGTAAAAGCGCGCGTCTTCAACGGCTATGAAGGCGTTCTTGACATGCTGCGGGATCGTGCCGGGGGAGATGATGTTGCGCCGTTCGATGTAAAATTCCGAGAGGAGGACGTTGTCGTGCGAATAGATCTCGGAGGCCTCATAGGGGGCATAGCTGTGAAGGGTCTCGATGCTGGGGAGGGTGACGATGCACCAGTAGAGGTAGCCTCCGATGAGGCCGACGACGAGGGTCGCCGTTATCGGGAGGGTCCAGAGGAAGAAGCGTTTCAGCCGAAGAAGAAGCGCGGATGCCAGGGTGCGGCAGAACCGTGCGATGGAAAAGTTCCTTTCCGGAAAGAGGATGCCCCTTACCTCGGAGAAGATCGATTCGGGCGCGAGGGGTCCGGTGATATATCGCGTGTTGCCGGAGTCCGGAGTCTCCGGGGAGGACGAGACCGGCCGGTCCGCGAGTATGATGATCTGGGACTCCGGGTTCCCCTGAGAGAGGGCATGGAGGAAATCCGTCTCGGCCGAGGTATTCTTTTTGGTGTCCAGGATGATGACCGGCGGAGAATGCTCCCTGACGGCCTCTCCCACCTCGAAATGGCTGGTGAGCAGATGTGCGCCGATCCCTCTCGCCTTGAGGGTTTCCAGTATGATCCTCCCCCGTATCTCGTTCGGGGAGTAGATGAGCACGGCGGGGTACATCACACCCTATCCCTTTTCTCGCATGGCCATCATCAGTGTCCCCTTCGCGGTCGAGTAGAGGGGCCTTTCGGCGATGCGTATGTCGGAGATGTTGATCGGGAGCCGGACATCCTCGAAGGCCCGCGCAAACCGGTCCCTGCACCCCTTCGGAAGGATCGTGCCCCCGCTCAGGACGATCGGTATGGGTTTGGGGAGGCTGGGGACGTTATCGGATGATCCCAGTACCTGCTGGAGACTCTGTGCCAGGGTTTCAAACAGATCATCATAGTATATGTGAAGGGCCGTCTCCACCCGGTTTCTCGGTTTGATTGAAAGATTGAGCTCCTTTTCCTTCACTCCTTTGATCGTGGTGAAGGGTTCTCCTACGGAATTGCCCACCAGGGTGTCGATGTAGTCCCCCCCCTTCTGGATGCTGTACGTGATGACCGGAAT
>JAFGSH010000081.1 GCA_016934695.1 Deltaproteobacteria bacterium | reverse complement strand
GGGCTGGAGTGGTCGGTCGTCTTCATGATCTGGTGCTCGGAGGGGATGTTCCCGCTGGCCCGCGCCCTGAAGGAACCGGGAGGCGAGGACGAGGAGCGGCGGCTCTTCTACGTCGCCACCACGCGGGCGAAGGACCAGCTCTACTTCTGCCATCCCCTGATCAGCCGCGCCGGAAACGCGTGGGGGATGGACGCCGTCCCGTCGCGCTTCATCGCGGAGCTGGCCCCCGCCGACCGCGAACCGGAGGAGCTTCCCTTCGACCAGTGGCTGATCCGGTGATGATGCTTTTCAAGGGATATCCGGTAAAGGATTCCGAAAGCGACACGCTCCGCAGCTCATCTCCCGCGCCTTCGCTCACGTTCGCCGATCCGTGTCGGGGCTGTTTTTTCATTGACATACACTAACGTTTTTCCTATTCTTTCCGATAATAGAAGTAGATTCCCGTCACATTCCGGGATGAGAGGTATTTCGAGGGTATTTCTACAAAACCGCTGTCTTTCGGAATCGCAGTCCCCTTTCGCGATGGCCTCGAGGGAAGTTGCGGCCGGGGACTCCGCCGCGGATCGGTTGTAAGGTCATGCGAAAACTAACTCCAGACAAACTCGAAGCGGGTATGGTACTGGCGAAGCCCATTCTCCGGGGTTCCGCGGTGTTCCTCGGCGAGGGCTCGGTCCTCAGCGAGGGTGTCATATCGCGCCTGCAGTCCATGGAAATCAATTACGTCTATGTCGAAGGCCTGGCGGAACAGCCGATCCCCCTTGACGAAGCCCTGGCGTCGCTGGATGCCCGGTTCGGGAACAGCGGAGACAGCGAACCCATGGCGCGAATAAAACGGATCGTACGCGAATATATTGTGGATCTCTATGAGTGAGCCCATCAACATCAACACCATGCGGCGCAAGGTCGAGTCCATCAACGCGCTCCCGACCGTTCCCTCGACCTTGAAGCAGATCTCGTCGATGCTGGAGAACCCCCAGCTGTCGATTGAGGAGCTGGGGCGGTTTATCTCCAATGACCCGGCCCTGACCAGCAAGATTCTCAAGATGGTCAATTCCGCCGCCTATGGGTTCCCCAACAGGATATCGTCCATATCGCACGCCATCATGCTGCTGGGGCTCAATGTCGTGAGGGGGCTGCTCCTCGGCGTGTCGGTCTTTGAACTGATGCAGAAGAACATCTCCGGTCTCTGGGAACATTCCATGGGGTGCGCCGTTGTGTCCCGATGGATCGCCCAGAAGCACGAGTTCAAAGAACCGGAAGAGGTATCCATCTGCGGGTTGCTTCACGATATCGGCAAGGTTATTCTCATTCTTCATTTTCCAGCCGAATACGAACATGCCCAGGAAAAGGCCCGCAGTGAGGGCATCGCGCTCCATGAAGCCGAAAAGGTATTCTTCGATGCCACCCACGCCGATGTCGGTTCCTGGCTGGCACAGAAGTGGCGGTTTCCCATCAACCTGGTGGAAGCGCTTGAGTACCACCACCGCCCCCAGCTTTCGCAGCAGGCGACCCTGGAAACGGCCATCGTCCACGTCTCCGACGTGCTGGTCCGCGCGAGGGGAATCGGTATCGACTGTGAGGCCCGCGTGCCCGACGCTGATCCCGACGCCTGGAAGCTGTTACGACTGTCCGACGACGACGTGAAAGATATCCTGGCGGAACTGGAGGAGACGGCGTTTTTGGAAACGGAGATCGACTAAGTGTCTCAGACCATCCTTATTCTTTCCCCCGATGCCGCAATATCGTCCATCCTCGCCGGAAAGCTCTCCGCCGAGGGAGACCTGGTTTCGTTCAGCCGCTTTTCGTCGGCTTACGACAGTATCTGTAACGAGATGCCCCTGCTGCTCATCGTCGACGTGGGCGCCGACCCGGAAACGGCCTCGCATTTGAGCATCCTCAAGGACGATCCCCTCTTTTCCGGCCTGCCCATCATCGCCCTGTTCGATGAACCGGACGCCTTTCCCGGCTGGGAATCACTGCCGGTGGACGATTATCTCTGGAAAAAGGACGTGGAGCGGGAAATCGTCATGAAAGTTCAGCTCTGCCTTCTTCGCGCGCAGCGGGTGGTCGAGGTCAATCCCCTGACGCGCCTCCCGGGCAACATTTCCATCAACCGCCGGATCCAGGACCATATCGACCGGAAAGAATCGTTCGCCCTGGCCTATGCGGACCTGGACAACTTCAAGCCTTACAACGACACCTACGGCTTCAGCCGGGGCGATGAGGTGCTGAGGATCACGGGGCGGCTGCTTTTGAATATAACCAAGAGCGGGCAGCCCAGAGACAGCTTCGTGGGACATATCGGGGGAGACGATTTTGTTTTTATTACGGGACCAGCCGTGATCGAAGAAACCTGCCGGGAGGTGATCGAGGCATTCGACCGCATTATTCCCACCTTTTATGACCGTCGGGATCGCGACCGGGGCTTCATTCTCGGTCACGACCGGGCCGGTGCGGAAAGGCGGTTTCCTCTGCTCAGCATATCCATCGGGGTGGCGTTTTCGACGGGTGATCTGTTCTCCCACTTCGGAGAAATCACGCAGATCGCATCGGAAGTGAAATCCTTCGCCAAGGAACAGGAAGGCAGCTGCTATCGGCTCGATCGCCGGGCCGGCCTTCCGGCCGGGTCCTGACGCCGGCCTGAAAACATCGGCGGACCCCGGTCGCCATGCCGTCATGACGAGCGGTCGGATACCGTCCAATATTCGGAAGGGCGGTTCCTCCTGGTCCCTGCGGGCCGGGGGTATCACCCGTTGGGTACGGGATGTTCCTGACAAAACAATCGGAGAGGAGATGTTCACACATGGCGAATGTCCAACAGTTACAGGAGAAAGTTGAAGAGCTGGTGCATCGGGATTGGGATGCGCCGGCTATCGAGGCGCGGTTCAGGCATCTTGTTGAAAAAGGTATCCCGAAGAAAAATCTACAGAGGGAGGACATAATTCGCCAGAAGGATGAAATCCTGGATCGGGTCCAGCGGAGGGGTGAGGAGTATTGCTATCTTACGCGCAGTTGCGCCAAGGGGTCATGCCTGGCCCTCCTGGAGGAGTTCGGCCTGGGCAGCATGGACAATATCAGGGGATTGTCATCATTCCCCGGTATTGCGATGAGCGGAGGGATCTGCGGGCCTGTGTCGGGCGGATTGACGGCCCTCGGCCTCTATTTCTCGGATAAGGACCCGGCTGATTATGCAAATCCCGCTCATTATGTTGCCGCACGGCAATTCATACGACGGTTTGAGAATGTCATGGGCAGCCTGTTGTGCCCGGATATCCAGGAACGCCTGTTGGGAAGGTCCTACGATCCCTTTGCCGGTCTTGAAGAGATGGCCGCGTTCAATGCGTCCGGCGCCCGTGAAAAGTGCCCCGCAGCCCCCGGGGTGGGCGCGCGGATCGCCGCGGAGATTATCATAGAGAGTATGGAACGGGCCTAAATCCGTTCCATAGCGCAAGGCTTTGCGGGGAGTGCCGCCCCGCCTCATCCCCCCGATGACCGCGAATCAGACGGTCTTCAGGACCAGTTGCTCCAACGGGATGCGGGGCCGTCGCGGGGGCGACTGATCCGGGTATCCCACGGGGAGGAGGGCGACGATCTGGATGTCGCCGTCCAGCTCCAGGATCTCCCGCGCCTTCTCCCGGTCGAACCTCCCGATCCAGCAGCTCCCCAGCCCAAGATCGACGGCCCGCAGGACCAGGTGCTCGATCGCGATGGCCGCGTTCATCGAGAGGTACTCCCGGGCGGCGAATGCGTCCATCTGCGCGGCGGTGTATGCCTGCAGGTCCATCGGGTCCATCTCGACATCGACAAAGGCCCCGGTCTCCAGGAGCTCGCCGACACGCCGGTCGCGTGTCGTCAGGGACGCCCGGTCGGCACAGCAGGCGAAGATGACGGGGGCCCGGGTGATGAATTTGTACGGCGTGCAGGTGCCCAGCTTCTTTCGCATGGCGGGGGACGTAACGACGGCGAAGCGCGCCGGCTGGATGTTCGACCCCGACGGGGCGAGGCGGGCCGCCTCGAGGAGCTCTTCGATCATCCCGCCGGGGATCGGCTCTTCCCTGAATTTCCGTATGCTGCGCCGCTGTTCGATAGCCTGTGTGAGTTCCACTGGTCACCTGTTTTCTGGATTTGATAGAGGGGAGACAGCACCCCGCTGGTGCGGGGATGCTGTCCCTGAAATTCTCCTTAGAAGCTGCCCGGGGGGAGAATCCCCGCGGCCATCTTCGCCATCGTCTCGTACTGCTTCAGGGGGGACTCGGCCAGGATCATCATCTTCTGCGCCGCCATCGACCCCTCGGCGTGGACCGTCGTCACCTCGTGGAAGGCCGACTCGTGCGAGCAGACGTGCCGCATCGTCTCGT
>JAFGSH010000008.1 GCA_016934695.1 Deltaproteobacteria bacterium | reverse complement strand
GGTGGACACGTGGTGGAGCAAGATCAGCCCCGACTACAGTGATATACGGAACAAGGCCCTGAGAACGCTCCAGCATGAGGCGGAGTTGGAAGAGATCGTCCGGCTCGTCGGCCCCGAGGCGCTCCCCGAAGACGACAAAATGGTGCTTCTCGCTGCGCGCATGATCAGGGAGGACTTCCTGATGCAGAGCGCCTATCACCCCGTCGATACCTATACGGATCCCGCCAGGGCGCACAAGATGATCAGCGCCATCATCAAGTTCTACGACCTGGCGAAGGAGGCGACCGAATCGGGGATGCTGGTCAATGAGATAAACGCCTCGAAGATGTTGCCACGTATATCGCGGATGAAGGATATACCGAACGAGGAATTCGACTCATACATGAAACAGTTATGGTCCGATATGGACAAGAATCCCTTTGTGTAAGGAGGAGCGTCATGGAGGCTCTGCAGCTATTCACGAGACAGACAAAGGCAATCAGCACCGCACGGAGATCGCTCCTGGTCATCGAGAGCATCCCCGGGATCAGATACAGTGAGATCGTGGAGGTCCAGCTCGGAACCGGTGAGATACGGATCGGGCAGGTGATCGAGGTCGGTAAAGAGACCACCGTCGTCCAGGTCTTCGGAGGGGTCAGCGAGGTCGATCTGCTCAACAGCAAGGTGAAGTACAAGGGCGAGACCCTGAAGCTCCCCGTATCGGGGGATATCATGGGGAGGATCTTCGACGGAAGCGGGAACCCCATAGACGGCGGCCCCCCGATCGTGGCAGACACCTACCTGGACATCAACGGCGTGCCGGCAAACCCCGCTTCGCGAATGCCCCCCGCGGAATTCATCGAGACCGGGATCTCCGCGATAGACGGTCTCAACGTCCTGGTGCGCGGGCAGAAGCTGCCCATCTTCAGCGGATCGGGTCTCCCGCACAACAAGATCGCCGCGCAGATCTTGAGGCAGGCGGCGCTGAAGGGAAAATCTGAGGAGTTTGCCATCGTCTTCGGCGCGATCGGCGTCAGTTACGACGACGCGGGATACTTCATCTCGAACCTGGAAGAAACCGGTGCGCTCAGCCGTACCGTTGCGTTTATCAATACGGCTTCGTCCCCCGTTATCGAGCGGCTGTCGACACCGCGCCTGGCCCTGACGGCGGCTGAATATCTGGCATGGGAACATGACATGCACGTTCTGGTAATCCTGACGGACATCACCAACTACTGTGATGCCCTGCGCGAGCTGGCCGCCATGAGGGGCGAGATACCCAGCAGGAGAGGATATCCGGGGTACATGTACACTGACCTCGCCTCACTGTACGAGAGGGCTGGGAGGATCAGCGGCAAGGAGGGTTCCGTGACGATCATCCCCATCCTGACTATGCCGGACGACGACATCACCCACCCGATCGCCGACCTGACGGGATACATCACCGAAGGACAGATCGTCCTGTCTCGGTCGCTGGAACGGAAGAGGATATACCCTCCCATCGATGTCTTCCTCTCCCTCTCGCGGATGATGAAGGAAGGGATCGGAGAGGGTAATACGCGGGAAGACCACAACAATGTGTTCATGCAATCCTATGCCGTCTATGCCGAGGGGAACTACCTGCGAGAGATATCCACCGTCATCGGCTCCGAGGCGCTGAGCGACCGTGACCGGCTGTATCTGGCCGCCTCGGACCGGTTTGAAGAGGAATTCATATCGCAGGACGAAAAGAACAGGAGGACCGTTGAGGAGACGTTGGGACGAGCGTGGAATATCTTCGCCATGCTCCCCAAGGAAGACCTCAAGCTCATCCGGGAAGAGTACATCGAGAAATACCTCCCGAAGGCGCCGAAAGAAAGCAACGGAGAGGAAGCCACATAAAAAAAGAGGTGCCATGTCAACAAAGGTACAGGTCACACGGCCGACAAAGATCGAGCTCTCTCGTCTGAAGCGTCGCATGAGGCTCGCCACGAGGATCCAGAAGATCGTCAAGGATAGGCTCTCCATCCTGATCATGGAATTTCTCGACACCGTCAAGGAATGCTCCTCCGTCAAGGAGCGGCTGCTCGCCGAATACAAGGATGCCTACCAGGCGCTCTCCGTTACGACGGGGTACCACGGGTACGCGTTTCTGGAGAAGGAACTTCTCGCGTCGCGGATGACCCTGAAGATCAGCACCGCCACACGGAATGTCGCGGGGGTCAAGATACCCGTCTTTGAAACAGAAGACATGGAGACGACGGGTTCTTCCGTCAGAAACACGCCGGATACCTCCGCCTTGGTCGATAACGCCACCAGACTCTCGCGAACGTGTCTGCAGACCACCATTGAACTGGCAGAGCTGCAAAATTCTCTGGAACTTCTGGGGGCGGAGATCAACAAGGTTAAGAGAATCAACAACGCGCTGGAATACATCGTCATCCCGGGGCTTGAGGCCACGATCAAATACCTGACGATGAAGTTCGAGGAGCGGGATCGCGAAGAGACGGCCAGGCTCAAGTATGTCAAGCTCTTGATCGAACAGAGAGAGGCATATGCGTATTGATCCCGGCCCGGACAGGATATTTGAGAGTTGCCTGAAGGGCGACACGAAGGCGCTCAACGCCCACCTCCCGCGCAGGCGCAAGACGCTGGGTGAATTGCTCGAGGAGAAGCCACCCCACGTCGAATGCGGTGACGGGAGCACCCACATCTTCAAGCAGAAAGAGCTTGAGTATCTGGCACGAATGGTGGACAATGAGGACAAAGAAAGGCTTCTCCTGCCTATCATGATTGAGGTGGGATCCCGCGAGGATCGCCTGGTGGTACGCTCAAAAACGGGGATTGAAGCGAAGATATTTTCACAGATACTGGAGATGCCCGTACCCTGCAAGTCCGAAATGATAACGATCTTCAAGCCGCAGTTACAGATGTTGAGAAGGGTGCTGAAGACGACCACGCAGTATGTCTTCACCACGTGACGAGTAATACAGCAACAGACGAAAGCAAAAAGGAGGGTCGCCATGAAAGTATTCGCCGACAGATTGATCAACGTCCTGGAACATCACAGACGGGAAATCGCGCAGCAATGGTGCAAGGCCGTCAGGCAAAACCCCCGAACACCCTCATTCCACAATTTCTCCGAAGAGGAACTTCTCAAAAGGGCAGGGTTCTTTTACAAGAATCTGATCACCATGTATTTCAGTGAAAAGCCCTATACCGAGGTGCGCAAATATTTTATAGAGTATGCGGAAGTCAGCTACGAGCATAAAATACCGCTCCACGAGGCGCTCTACGCCCTCATCATGATGAGGAGGCACATGTGGCTCTACGCCGACTTTCAGGCCCCCTTCCTCAGCGCCATGGATCACCGGCAGGCGGTCGAGACGATCAACAAGACCATCCGCATATTCGACCACGGCATCTACATCATCACCCAGCGGTACGGGGAACTTGAGAATGAGAAGGGGAAGCTATAAGGAGAATGCTATGGCGGCAGAAATACGCGACACGATAAAAGAGATAGAAAAAGAGGCCGAAGCCCTCATAGAGAAGGCCCGGACGGAGGCGCGGGGCATCCTGGAAGATGCCAACAAGAAGGCGCGGGAGCTCCTGTCGGCGGAATTGCTCGTCGACGCATTCACGAACGAGCGGGACAAGATCGTCTCCAAGGCCCGGGAAGAGGCGGAGAAAAAGATCGAGGAATCGCGAAAGGCGTCCGCCGGGATCCGATCAGCCTCTTCAAAAAAGATAGACGAATTTTCGCGATCGATGGCTGATCAGGTCAGGGGGATCAGCTGACACAGGGCGCCCGGGAATCTCCATGAGAACATTACCGGGCGCAATTCCTCCCGGCATGCACCACGACTCGGCGTCTTGCAACCCTCGTCATTGCAGATCCCGAGCATTTCTTGTCTTGAAAATCCCTTCGTAGAGGTATAATAGACGTACCCGTAAGAGATCCGCGGCCGTTTGCGTAAATCACCAGACAGGAGAAGCGTTATGACGGAGATTATCGATGTATACGCACGAGAAATACTGGATTCACGGGGAAACCCTACCGTGGAAGTGGAGGTAACCCTCAGCTCGGAGATCGTGGGGAGGGCGTCCGTTCCATCGGGGGCATCAACCGGAGAACATGAGATGCTGGAACTCAGGGACAACGACAGCGAACGGTATCTGGGGAAAGGCGTCGAGAAGGCGGTGGAGAACGTAACCTACAAGATAGGCCCGGAGATCATCGGCATGGATTGCCTCCTCCAGAGAGAAATCGACCGCGCCCTGATCCAGCTGGATGGAACGGATAATCGGAGCGCACTGGGCGCCAACGCGATACTGGGAGTCTCCCTCGCCTGCGCCAGGGCGGCCGCAGAGGCGAGCGGCCTCCCCCTGTACCGG
>JAFGSH010000080.1 GCA_016934695.1 Deltaproteobacteria bacterium | reverse complement strand
GATCGCCTCGATCTCCTCGGTCCGCAGCGACCGTGCAAGGCCGTCCGCTTGAGCCTTGCCCCTGTTGCTGAGTTCGATATCACTTATTCCCTGCGCCCGCTTTTCGCGGTTCCATAGTGTCTGCCCGTGTCTTACCAGTATGAGTCTCACGTAAACCTCCCGGGTGGTCAATCATAACAGGTGTTTCTATTAACGTGTAACGGATATCATTGCAAGAAGATCCTGCATAGGGCCGGGCAAAGGGCACGTAAGGAACCAAAAAGATATCTTTTCAAAGTGTCCCATCTGTGGCATACAACCAAGGACAGAGACCGAGGTGCAGATGGGCTTAAGGCCACTTTTCCTTTCAGAAGAAAGAAATACGGAGGGCATACTATGCAGGCTCTATTTACCTTAACACCGGCTGAATCAAAACGCCTGATCGCCAAGGGGATCGTATCGTTGCCCGAGGTCAAACAGGCCAAGGAGGAGGGGTATCTCCTCGTGGGGCGGG
Source organism: Deltaproteobacteria bacterium (assembly GCA_016934695.1). Next base: position 4,529 of record JAFGSH010000080.1, on the reverse strand, counting down.
GGTCCACAAACGGTTACATCGCCGAGGAATTGCTGGGGAAACCGATCGAAAAAGAAAGGTACGCCGTTGGCCAGGTCATCAGGGGAATCACCTGCGCCCTCGTCCAGGGTGTCCGCATGCAACCGGTCACCTTTCACAAAAACAAGTTGCTGGATGTGGAGCCGTCGACCGTCATCGACAAGCTGGGGCCGGGAGATGTCCTGTTGAAGGGGGCGAATGCAGTCGATCATATGGGGCATGTCGGTGTTGTCATGGCAAACCCCATGGGAGGCACCATGGGACAATTCTTTCTCCCCATGAAGGCCCGCGGAGCGACGATCATCTACCCCGTGGGTCTCGAAAAGATGATACCGTCCGTCGAAGAGGCGTCCACGATGGGAGGCGTGTACGTCATTGAACGGAGCATCGGCGTTCCGGCCGGCATGGTCTGCGTTACCGACGGGACCGCGTACACCGAACTGGACGCCCTGGAGGATCTCTTCGACGTCGACGCCGTTCACTTCGCCTCGGGCGGATACGGCGGTGCCGAGGGGGCCGTCACCATCATCGTCGAGGGGTACGACGAAGACGTGAACCGGTGCTGCGATTATATCGAAGACATCAAGGGGGAACCCTTGCTTCCGGGAATAAAACCCCCCTGCAAGACCTGTCCCATCCGGTGCAGTTTTCAGGGGATGGAAGAGAATGACCTCCCCGCCTACCTGCGGGAGGGTTGATATGTGCGGAGATCTGCCGGGATGGCGATCTCTTCCTCAGAGAGACCGTATCCCGATGACGTCCCTGACGTGCGTGTGTGTCGATTCACTCACGTCGAGGCCTTCCTGAATCCTTTCCAAGACCAGGGGCCTTTCTTCAGGGAACTTGTATCCTTCGTAGTCCTGTCTGAAGAGCAGACCGCCTCGCCTGTCGAGCCAGGCATTCATGGCATGGTCGAAGCAGACGCGGGAGGTGACGTTGAGGTTTTCAATCATAAGATGCACCTCTTCAAGCCGCTCATGGGGGGATGAGAGGTGCAGGTTCCCCCGTTCATACTCCTCGTAGATGGGGGTCCCCATCCTCGGCACGAAGGGCCGCGAACGGATATAGTGGGGGTTAATCGCCGTGAGGACGCGGGCGGTATTCTCCGCGTGCTGTCGCCACCGTTCCCGTCCGCCCAGATCGGGCATCCAGTATTCCGAGAGCTGAAAACCCGCCTCCATCGCTTTTTCCCCGCCTTCGATCTGTTCCTCGCTCGTCACGCCTTTTCGAACGATCTCAAGGAGTTCATCGTCTCCCGTCTCAAGGCCAACATGGAGACGGGTCAGGCCTGCATCATGGATCTCCTTCAGCTGTTCGGGTTTCCTCTGGGCAAGCGTCTTCGACCGGGCATAGGTGGTGACCCGCGTCAGCGTGGGAAGCTTTCCTCGGAGATACTTCAACACCTCCACAAATTCAGGCGGCCGCATGATCATGCTGTTGGCGTCCTGGAGAAAGGCCGTTCGGCCACCCGAGGCGAGCCATTCGAAGACGGAGATAAAGCAGTGATTGGTATAGAATGACGCATCGGACCCCAGAATCGCCACCGCCACATCCCTGTTTGCGCGTCCGCCGTGCCCCAGCTTCCATGAGATTGCGGTTATCTCATCAATAATCGTCTTTACCGAATCGATATCGGCCTTTATCTCGTCGACTGAACGATAGACAAACTTTTCTCCCTTGTACATCTCGCAGAAGGTGCATTTGTTCCACGGGCAGTTCCGGGTAAAGCGGAGGAGCAGGGAAAAGCTCCCCCCCTCGCTCGGTGGTCGATACATCCCGATGTCAAAGGAAAGCCGTTTCAGGTTCTCGATATGGGTCTTGTAGTTATTTCCTGCCATATGTAACGTCCTTTATGTTTGTCTAGTCATAAACTAATATTTCTTTATCCATTTGTCAAAACAGGGGTTCAGAAAGCGGCTCCTCTCCGCTTGACAGGCAGGGGGCAATTACCTATACTCAGAACACAGAAAAAGCAAGCTTTTATAAGCAGCTATCAATCGCTTTCACCGCTGCGGGTAAAAGGAACCCATCTATCGAAACTTCTATAACAAATCCGGGGAGCAACAACTCTTGTGGGGAAATTTCCGGCGCGACAACCGTGCATCATTCAGACAGAAGGCGGAGCAGATGATAAAAAAGATGACGAAAGTGCTGCAGAACCGTGATTTTATTCTTTCTCTTGCACTGATAATCGGATTGTTCCTCCCCGGAGCCAGCTCGTGGACCACACATCTGGTGCTCCCCGCCCTCGCTCTGGTGATGACGCTCTCGACCATGGGGATACCCGCGAGCCTCTTCCGTTCCCCCCGTTCTCTCATAATCCCGGCATTTTCCGGGATTGCAATGAGCTACGGTGTTCTTGCCGTATTTATCCTCGGCACAAGCGCGCTTCTCATACAAGACACGAAACTCTGGAACGGCTTTATCATTCTTGCCCTGATGCCCCCAGCCGTGGCTGTCATCCCCTTCACCGACCTTCTCAGGGGGAACACCTCGTTCTCTCTCGCGGGTACGGCGGGGGGATACCTCGGCGCCCTGATTGTCCTGCCCCTTACCTTGTACAAGTTCCTGGGTTCGAGCTCCTTTATCCTGGAGCGGTTGATCGTCATAGCGATTATCTTGATTATCCTTCCCCTGTTCATCTCCCGTACCCTCCCCCGATGGAAGATCGGTCAAAAGCTGGCATCTCTGAAGGGCCCCATAACCAACTGGAGCTTCTTCGTCGTGGTGTACACGATCGTGGGGCTGAATCATGATATCTTCTTCCAAGAGCCCCTGCGGTTGCTCCCCGTTGCCCTCATCGCCGCCGCCAGCATGTTTGTCCTGGGGCTGATCATTGAATGGACCGGGAGGCTATTCAGCATCACCCCCCAGACGACGATGAGCCTCGTTCTCTTGGGAACGATCAAGAACTACGGCCTCGCGGCGGGGATCGCCCTCGCCCTCTTCAGCAAAGAGAGCGCCCTTCCGGCGGCGGTCTCCACGATCTTCATGTTCATCTACATTATCTGGATGGATATCAGGAAGCGGCGCTCGCGGTGAGGGACACCGCCGGGTCTTCGGATACAATATGCGTCATATGCAACCACAGAAAGTGAGGTACGAACAGTGAACCTGAAAGACAGATACGCGATTGTCGGAGTGGGGTATACCCCCCAGGGGCGGGTCCCCGACAGGACCACACTGAGTTTTCACCTTGAGGCCTGCGCCAACGCCATCGAAGACGCAGGACTGAGACGGGAAGACATCGACGGCCTGATCGTCTACCGCCACTTTATTCCGCCGACGGGGGAATCAGATGTTACCCCCTATCTCGTGGCGCAGCACCTCGGCCTGTCCCCGACCTTTCTCGCTCAGGACGCCAACTGATCGCGCAGTCATTTACAGCACGCAGTTGGCGCGCTCGAATCCGGTCTCTGTAACTATGTGCTCCTCTCCTATGCCCACTCGGGGGACAGCATGTTCCGCATGCTCACGGAGATGACGGGGGATGCGGCCGCCTTCGGCCACTTCGGAGCGTCCGCAGGATACGCCCTTGCCGCGCGGCGCGCCATGCACGAGTTTCACACGGGACCCGACACGTGGAAACAGATCGCCGTGGGGCAGCGCAGGTGGGCCAATCTCAATCCGCAGGCAATAACGCACGGAAAGCTGATGACGGATGATGATTACTACAACGCCAGGTGGCTCGTCGAGCCCTTCCGCCTCCCCGACAACTGCCTGGTCAACGACGGCGGCCGGGCATGCATCATAACATCCGCCGAGAGGGCTCGCGACCTCAGACATCCCCTCGTCACCATCATGGGGATGGGGCAGCACAATCCGTCGACGGAGTTTCAGCAGGCAACCTGCCTGGCGGGACCGACCGGTGCCCGGAAGGCGGGTAAAACCGCCTTTGCAATGGCGGGAATCACCCTTGACGATATTGACGCCTGCGAGATCTACGATTGTTTTACCTATACCGTTGAAATCACGCTCCAGGACTACGGGTTCTTCGGCCCCGGCGAAGGAGAGGACTGGTTCTCGGGAGGGACGATCGAGCCGGGGGGAAGGATGCCTGTCAACACATCGGGGGGCCAACTCTCCGAGGCGTATCATATGGGGCTGACGCCGCTCACGGAGGGGGTCATGCAGCTCATGGGTCGGTGCGGCGAGCGGCAGCTCGGCCCGCCAACCGACACGAAAGAACCCGAAATCATCGTGTGCAGCGATAACGGGGCAATCCTGCAGTGCCATTCCTGCTATATCCTGAGGAGGTGGTAATAGCCATGACATACGAAAAACCCCTGCCACAGATCAACGCCGACACGAGAGAATTCTGGGAGGGATGCAGACAGCACCTGATAAAGATTCAGCAATGCGGCGACTGCGGGTTTCTCCGCTTTCCCCCTTCGTTCATCTGTCCCCGGTGCCATTCCAGGGAAACCCATTGGATCACCGCCACGGGGAGGGGGTCGGTGTACACCTTTACCATCAACCATGTGGCCTTCCATCCGGCCTTTCAGGGAGAT
>JAFGSH010000079.1 GCA_016934695.1 Deltaproteobacteria bacterium | reverse complement strand
GAGGGGTTCCACGGAGTGAGAGAGGTCTTTGACCGGGCGGAGGAGGCTCTCGATATCGATATTGCCGGGCTTTGCTTTGAAGGACCGCAGGAGGTCCTCGATCTGACGCCGAATACCCAGGCGGCGGTGCTGACCGTGGATGTCGCCCTCTATCGCGTATTCGAGAACGTGATAGAAAGGGAACCGGCGACCCTGGCGGGCCACAGTCTGGGAGAGTACGCCGCGCTCTGCGCCGCCGGGGCAATCGATTTTGCCGATGCTGTCAGGCTTGTATATGCGAGGGGGACCTACCAGCAGGAGGCGGTGCCCCCGGGGGAAGGCTGCATGGCGGCCGTCGTCGGCCTCGACAGGGGGACCGTTGAGGAGATATGCCGGACCGTGGACAGGGACTGCGGGGTGGTCGCCGTAGCAAATGACAACAGTCCCGGCCAGTTTGTCATCTCCGGCAACACCGCGGCGGTCGAGCGGGCCATGACGAAGGCGAGGGAAGAGGGCGCCCGGATGGTGATGAAGCTCCCGATCAGCGTTCCCTGCCACTGCAGCCTCCTCGACGAGGCGGCGCAACGGCTGGATCGCTACCTGGACGGTGTCGCCGTATGGGATTGCAGGATACCGGTAATCCCGAATTTCGATCCGGAGGCCCTGCATTCCGAGGGAACGACCAGAAAACTCCTGACCCGGCAGTTGAATGCTCCCGTCCGGTGGCAGGAGACGATAAAACGGATGTCGCGGATGGGGATACGGACGATAGTCGAGGTGGGGCCCAAAAAGACGCTCTCCGGTCTTATCAGGAGGATAGACGGGAATATCAAGACCCTGAACATAGAGGACAAGGCCTCCCTGGAAGCGACGGGCGATTTCTTCGATGGCGGCGAGGCGGCGTAGGCCTCTCGGGGATGCGGCGCCCTTGAAGAGCTCACGGATGGTTCATATGCAGACACCGGGCAAACAGCCTCTGAGCGGGAAGACAGCGCTGGTCACGGGGGGATCGAGGGGCATCGGACGGGCGATCGCGGTGGAGCTTGCCCGCGCGGGGGCCTTCACCTATATAAACTACGTTCGCAACGAGGAGGCGGCCCGCCAGACCCTGCGGATCGCACAGGATCACGAAGGGGAGGGAGCCCTCCTGAGATGCGACGTGTCGGATTTCGATGCCGTCCGGGACGGGGTGGCGGGGATCGTTGACGAGAGAGGCCGGATCGACATCCTGGTGAACAATGCCGGGATAACGCAGAGCGGTCTCTTCGCCCGGATGAAACCCGAGGCGTGGAGCGGCATCATGGACGTCAACCTGACCGGGACCTTCAACTGCTGCCGTGCCGCAGCCCGGTACATGATGAAACAGAGGTGGGGGCGGATCGTCAATATAACGTCGGTGGTGGCCCTGTCGGGAAACGCCGGACAGGTATCGTACTCCGCGTCCAAGGCGGGGGTCATCGGACTGACGAAATCCCTGGCGCGGGAACTGGGTTCGCGAAATATCTGCGTCAACGCCGTCGCGCCGGGATTCATTGAGACCGATATGACCGGCTCGATGGAGGAGAAGAGCCGGGAGGAGGCGGTGGACCAGATACCGCTGGGAAGGGCGGGTATGCCGGAGGATGTGGCCGGTGTCGTCGGATTCCTGGTTTCCAGGGAAGCAGATTACATCACGGGGCAGGTGATACAGGTCAATGGCGGGCTGTATATGTGACGCAGTCTGAAATCTGAGATACACGAAGAAGGAGGAAGCTGAATGACCGGTACTATTGAAGAAAAGATACGGAAAGTCATTGTCGAACAGTTGGATATCACGGAAGAGGAATGTGTTCCCGACGCCTCGTTTATCGACGACCTCGGGGCGGACTCTCTCGATATCGTGGAGCTGATCATGGCGATGGAAGATCACTTCGGGCTGGAGATATCGGATGACGACCTGGCGCAGATACGCACCGTCGGGGACATCATCAATTATATAAAGGAGCGAATATCGTAGTCATGACGCCGAAACGGAGGGTTGTCGTAACGGGGCTCGGGATAGTGAGCCCCCTGGGTAATTCCCTCGAAGAGACCTGGGAGGGGATCTGCTCCGGACGATCCGGCATCGCGGAAATTACCCGATTTGACCCCGACGGATTCAAGACGCGGATTGCGGCAGAGGTGAAGGGATTTGACCCCCTTGTCTTTGTCGACGCCAAGGAGCGCCGGAGACTCGACGACTTCATCATCTACGCCCTGGCTGCCTCGGAGATGGCCCTGCGCGATGCCGATCTGGCGATCGGCGACGGGAATGCCGAGCGGGTGGGGGTGATCCTGGGGTCCGCGATAGGCGGCCTGGCCACCATCGAGAAGGAAAAGACGGTTCTCCTGGCCCAGGGGCCGGGAAAGATATCCCCCTTCACCGTTCCGGCGGTGCTGGCCAATCTGGCCGCGGGGCAGGTCTCCATACGGTTCGGCGCCAAGGGGCCCATCAACTGTACCGTGACGGCGTGCGCCGCCGGTAACAGCGCCATCAGCGACTCCTTCAGGACGATCGCCTGCGGATACGCTGACGCCATGATAACAGGGGGAACGGAGGCGGCCGTCACGCCCCTCTCGGTAGCGGCATTCGGCGCCATGAGGGCGATATCGACCAGAAACGACGAACCGGAGCGGGCGAGCAGACCCTTCGACAGGGACCGGGACGGGTTTATCATCGGCGAGGGGTGCGGCGTCATCATCCTGGAAGAGCTTTCCCGTGCCCTCGATCGGGGAGCCAGGATATACGCCGAGATCGCAGGCGCCGGATCGACGAGCGACGCCTTCCACATGGCGGCGCCTCCTCCGGGACACGCGGGGGCCGCCCGGTGCATGCGGCTTGCCCTGGAGGATGCGGGGATGGAACCCGCCGCTGTTGATTACATCAACGCGCACGGCACATCGACGCCCCTGAACGATGCCTATGAAACGGAGGCGATCAAGGAGGTCTTCGGCGGGCACAGCCGGAAGGTCGCCGTCAGCTCGACCAAGTCCATGGTGGGGCACATGCTGGGCGCCGCGGGGGGCGCCGAGGCGATCTTTTCCGTCAAGGCCATCCATGAGGGGGTGGTGCCCCCGACGATCAATCTGGACAATCCCGATCCGCAGTGCGACCTGGACTATACGCCGCACCGGGCACGGCGACGGGAGATCGGGGTCGCCATGTCGAACGCCTTCGGGTTCGGCGGCGTGAACTCCGTGGTTATATTCAGACGATTTGAGGGGTGAAAGGGACCGCCATGAAGATCATTATCGGGTCCGATCACGCCGGGTTCGCCCTGAAGGAGGCCCTCAAGGAGGCTTTTCACGGGATGACGGATATCGGCACCGGGAGCGAAGAATCCGTGGATTATCCCGATTTCGGGGCCCGGGTGGCCCGAGCGGTCTCCTCGGGGGAGTTTGACCGGGGGATCCTGATCTGCGGTTCCGG
>JAFGSH010000078.1 GCA_016934695.1 Deltaproteobacteria bacterium | reverse complement strand
CGTCCCCGTCAGGACAAACACCTGGCCTCGAAGCGGCTGCAGACCGGAAAGGTCTTCCCGCCCGGAAGAGAAGTTCAGCCCGGCTTGTCCGAGCCTTGACAGGAGTTCCTGGTTCGCGGGCTGACCGAAGAAAAAAACGATGCTTTCGGCGACCTTGGGGCCGACGTCCTCCAGCTCGGTCAGTTCTTCCGCCGAAGCTTTGGACAAGGCCTCGAGGTTCCTGAAGCGTCCGGCCAGGACCTGGGCGGTCTTCTCTCCCACGTGCCGGATGCCCAGGGCAAAAATGAGCCTTTCGAGATCTCTCGTTTTGGTTTCATCGATCTCGTCGAGAAGATTCCGGGAGCTCTTCGGCCCCATCCTTTCCAGGGAAACGAGGTCCTCGTATCGAAGCGAATAGAGGTCCGGGATCGACTGAACCAGCTTTTTCCCGAGAAGCTGGTCGACGATCGCCTCTCCCAAGCCGTCAATGTCCATGGCCCGCCGGCCGGCGAAATGAAGGATGGATTCGCGGATTTTCGCGGGACAGGAGGGGTTGACGCAGCGGGAGATGGCTTCTCCCTCGGGCTTGAAGACGGCGGAACGGCAGACGGGACAAACGGCCGGCCAGGCCAGATTTTTTTCTTCGCCCGTCCGGCGTTCTTTCATGACAGAAACCACCTTGGGTATGACATCGCCGCTGCGCTCGATGAGGACGTAATCGCCGATGCGGATGTCCTTCCTCCGGATCTCCTCTTCGTTGTGGAGGGTCGAACGGGAGATGGTCGTCCCGGAGAGTTTGACGGGTTCGAGAACGGCGACCGGCGTCAGCGCGCCGGTCCGGCCGACCTGGATGATGATGTCCTCGATGATCGTGGTGGCCTGGGTCGCGGCGAACTTGCAGGCGATGGCCCACCGGGGGCTCCTCGAGACGGCGCCGAGACGATCCCGTAAATCCGTCGAATTGACCTTGATGACGATACCGTCTATCTCGTAGGGGAGTTCTTCGCGCCGGGCGGCCATCTCGCGGTAATAGGCGATGCATTCCTGAATGTTTTGCGCTTTCCGTATGAGGGGATTGACCGGAAATCCCCATCCGGCGAGGGTCTCCAGAAACGCATCGTGGGTCTCGAAGGATATCCCCTCGGCAAATCCCATGGCGTAACAGAAGATCGCGAGGGGTCTCTTCGCAGTGATCCGTGAGTCGAGCTGTCTCAGAGAACCAGCCGCCGCATTGCGGGGGTTCGCAAAGTGGGCTTCCCCTTCGGCCATCCGCTGCCGGTTGAGTCTCCTGAAGACGTCGATCCCGATGTAGACCTCCCCCCGGATCTCAATCAGGTCAGGAATGTCGTATCCCGTCTCTGAGTCTCGCATTTCCAGGGGTATCGTGCGGATAGTCCTGAGGTTCTGGGTGATGTCCTCTCCGACGGTCCCGTCCCCCCGGGTCGAGCCCGATCTGAAGATGCCCCTCTCGTACACCAGGTTGACCCCGATCCCGTCGAGCTTCGGTTCGACCACATAGGTCACATCATCCTGTGTTCCCAGAAAGCGTTTGATCCGCTCGTCGAACGCCAGGATCTCCTCTTCCGACAGGGCGTTGGCGAGGCTCAGCATGGGGGAGAGATGGGGACTGCTGCCGAATTTGTCGAGGGGGGCGGCTCCTACGCGTTGCGTGGGAGAGGCGCTCAGGTCGATCCGGTCGGCAAACCGGCCTTCGAGCCCGATCAATTCGCGCATCAGCTGATCGTATTCCGAGTCGGATATCTCCGGATCGTCGAGCTGGTAGTACCGCCTGTTGTGGTAGTTGATCAGGTCCCGGAGCTCTTCTATTCTCTTCAGGGCGTCCCGCTCTTCCATTATTTTATTCGCTTGAGGTATGGAACATCCGCAGGTGCCTTTTTGCTTTCGGGGCCCGCGTTCTGACGGTCGACGATCTGTTTGTTGAAGATACTGTTCTTCACCTTCACCGAGTTGATGATGAAGAAGATGATGGCGGCCCGTTCCCATTCCCTTGTCGAGTCAAACTCTTCCAATTTGGCCTTATATTTCTCCCACAGACTGGTGAGGGAGGCCTCGTCGAGGGCCAGGACTTTCTCTGCTATCGCTTCCAGTGTCTTTTCGATCATCGCGAACCTTTTTCCCCGTATCGTTTCGGATCAATACTAGTCAGAGGCCGCTCAAATGTCAAACCAAAAGCTCCAAAATAATCCTTGTCTTTTTGACGGTGATATAATAAAAAATCTGCCAGTACTGGCTATGAAGATAGGTGTAATTTCCGATACTCATCTTACCGCTTCCGACGATAGGCTTGAAAAGATCGTAGGGGATCATTTTCACGATGTCGACGTGATTCTCCATGCCGGGGATATCGTCGACCTGGAGGTCCTCGATGCCTTCGGGGACCGGGAGGTGTATGCCGTCAGCGGGAATATGGACCCGGATCCGGTGCGCCAGCGGTTTCCGGAGAAGCGGGTACTGAAGATCGAGGGGCGGCGCATAGGCCTGATCCATGGCTGGGGTTCTCCAAACGGGCTCGAGGAAAAGATACTTCAGGAATTTGAGGATGTCGCGTGTATCGTATACGGGCACACGCACCGGGCCGTGAACGAGATGCGGGACGGGGTATTGTTCTTCAACCCCGGTTCACCCACTGACCGAAGGTTCGCAAAGCACAATTCGGTGGGGATACTGGAGATTGGAGAGGAGATCGTCGGAACGATCATAGATCTTGATTGAAGCGGGACGGTACGAATGGACAGTATCATGGCCCCCGGGAGAATGAAGTATATCAAAGCCGAGAAGCCGGACGGGTGCATCTTCTGCAGGGAATCGACCAGGGAGAGGGAACTCGTACTCTACGAGGGGGTGTCCTGCTACATCATGATGAACAAATATCCCTATACCTCCGGCCATCTCTTGGTGATCCCCTTCAGGCACGTCTGTGAGATGGAAGAGATGAGCGCGGAAGAAAAATTGGAGATGATGGAGCTGACCGCCCTGTGTGTGGGGGTTCTCAAAGAGACCTATACTCCGGAAGGGTTCAATATCGGCATGAACCTGGGAAGGGTGGCCGGTGCCGGCGTCGATGATCATCTGCATATCCATGTTGTCCCGCGGTGGCTGGGTGACACCAATTTCTCCACGGTCGTGGGAGAGGTCAGGGTGATCCCGGAGGATCTTGTAACGACCCGTAATACGCTGTTATGCTGTTTTGAAAAGAGGAAGGAGGGATAACATGAAGCTTCTGTATACCATTATCGTGACGCTGGTGGTGCTCTTTATCATTACCTTCTCGCTGGCGAATACAGGCCCCGTTCATCTCAAATATTACGAATTCATAGACGTTGATGTGGCCACCTACCTGCTGATCTTCGTATCCTTCGGCGTGGGGATCATATTTGCCGGTTTTATGGGAATCGTGGAACGATTCAGGCTCTCCCGGGAGGTTACCCGGCTGAAGCGGGACGTCAAAGAATTGCGGAAAAAGATTCCGGTGGAAAGGGCGCCCGCCGCCCCGGGGACGAGACCCGAAGAGGAGAAGTGGAACGGTTGACAAACCGGAGGGAGGACGCTACCCGCCGCAGTCCGATTCGTCCCCCGTGGCCTTTTCGATCGTGTGCTTCAGGGCGGGGAGAACCACCGCCAGATTCTCCCGGGCCGCTTTGGGGCTTCCCGGCAGATTGATGACCAGAGAGTGCCCTCGTATCCCCGCCACGGCTCTCGATATCATGGCATGCGGCGTCTTCTTCATGCTTTCCCTGCGCATCGCCTCCGCCATTCCCGGAAGTTCCCTGTCCAGTATCTCGAGGGTTGCATCGGGTGTAACATCCCGGGGACTGACGCCGGTCCCGCCGGTCGTTACCACCACATCCAGCCTTTTTGTGTCGGTGTACTCCCGTATCTTCTCCCGTATGATCTCTTTTTCATCGGGGACTATTTCGTAATCGGTGACCCTGATATCGAGGTCTGCCAGCATGCGGGCAACCTCCCTGCCGCTGATATCCTCCCTCTGGCCGCGGGAGCCCTTGTCACTGACGGTTATGACCCCACCGGTAATCACCATTGCTTCCTCATTGAAGGCGAAGGATTATGACTCCTCTTTCTTCGCTTCGGCGATGACCTTTTCCTGCAGGTGTGCGGGGACCTCCTCGTAATGTGAGATCTCATAGGAGAAGGTACCCCTCCCGCTGGTGATCGATGTCAGGTCGGGCGCGTAGGAGAGGATCTCGGCCAGGGGGACCTGCCCCTTGATGACCTGGTTGTTCCCCTCTTTATCCATTCCCAGTACGCGTCCCCGCCTGCTGTTCAGGTCTCCGATCACATCCCCCATGTATTCGTCGGGGATCTCGATACGGATGGTGACGATCGGTTCCAGGAGGGTGGGATGACATTCCTGGAAGCCCTTCTTGAATCCCATGGAGCCGGCTATCTTGAAGGCCATTTCGGATGAATCCACGGTGTGGTAGGAGCCGTCGACGAGGGAGACCTTGACGTCGACGATGGGATACCCGGCCACAATGCCCTCGGCCATCGCCTCGACGATCCCCTTTTCCACCGCCGGTATGTACGTCTTGGGGACGACACCGCCGACGATTGCATCGACAAACTCGAACCCTTCTCCTCTGGGAAGGGGTTCTATCTCCAGCCAGGTGTCACCGTACTGTCCCTTACCCCCCGACTGTTTCTTGTATTTGCCCTGGACCCGCGTCTTTCCCTTGATGGTTTCGCGGTAGGGGACCTTCGGCTGTTTGAGCTGCACGTCAACGCCGAATTTTCTCTTCAGCTTCTCTACGGTTATATCGATATGTACCTGCCCGATACCGGAAAGGATGGTCTCCCCCGTCTGGGGGTCCCGGTGGATCGTCAGGGTCTGATCTTCGTCGATCAGCCTGTTGAGCGAGGAGTGAACCTTCTCTTCGTCCCCCTTGTTTTTTGCTTCTACGGCGTAATGAACCACCGGACGTATCAGGGGCACCTTCTCATAAACAATCGGGGCCTTCGGATCGCAGATGGTATCGCCGGTGGAGGTCTCCTTCAATTTGGCAAGAGCGGCGATATCTCCGGGGATCAGGGACTCGACCGGGACCTGGGTCTTCCCTTCCAGATAGAAGATGTTACCGCATTTTTCGCTCAGGTCCTTCGAGACATTGTAGAAGACGGAGTCCGACCTCAGGGTTCCCGAGAAGACCCGGAACAGGGTGAGCTTTCCCGCGTAGGGGTCGGCGATTGTCTTGAATACCATCGCGGAGAAGGGGGTCTTTTCATCGGGTGTCCGCTCTTCTGCTTCCCCGGTCTTGGGCTTGGTGCCGGTAGCGGCCCCCCGGTCCAGCGGGGAAGGGAGAAAGTTGACGATGGCGTCCATGAGAGGGGTTATCCCCCTGTTAGTGAGGGCGGATCCGCATACGACGGGGATCAGGTCCCCCGAGACCACCCCCCTGCGGAGTCCGTTCCTGATATCGTCGATGGAAAGGTCTCCCTCTTCCAGGTATTTGTCCATCAGTGTCTCGTCACACTCGGCTATATCTTCAACCATGGTCTCACGGGCCGCCGCGGCGTCTTCCGCGAGATCTCCCGGGATCTCCTCCTTTCTGGCTTTCCCCGTGGGATCATCAAAGATCAGGGCCTTCATGTTGATGAGATCGACGAGGCCCTTGAAGGATTCTTCGGAACCAATCGGGAGATAGCATACGGTTACCTTCTTCCCCAGTTTATCTTTTACGTCTGTCACCGCCTTGGAGAAATTGGCACGCTCCCGGTCCATCTTGCTGATGTATACCATTCGGGGAAGGGAGAGCTCATCGGCATAGTTCCATACCTTTTCCGTCTGAAATTCGACACTGCCTACGGCGTCCACGACGATCACCACGCTGTCGGCGACACGCATGCTGTACTTGGTATCCATGAAGAAATTGGAGTCGCCGGGGGTATCGATGATGTTTACCCGGTGTTTGTTCCATTCGAAAAAGTTTATTGCCGAGCTGATGGAGAT
>JAFGSH010000077.1 GCA_016934695.1 Deltaproteobacteria bacterium | reverse complement strand
TTTGATGAGGGCGACAAGGACGAACACGATCATTGCGATGCAGATCTGAGTCATGACGGCGTTCAGGGAGGTACCCAGGAAGGTTTTTACTTTCAGGTGTTGCTTGATCCACTTGAAGAACAGCTCCACTTGCCAGCGGTATTTGTACAACCGAGCGATGGTCGTGGCCGCCCACGTGGAATGGTTGGTAAGGAAGACATACACCTTTCCGTCTTTCGGGTTGACATACCGACTGCGGCGGAGAAGACCCGGATAGGTCTGTCGGGTCTCGCGACCGGCCACACGGATGCAAACCTTCTGCCCGGTACATGCCGCGGAGGTCAATCGCCGAACAGTCGATTGATTGAAGCAGACTACTGCAAGAGTTCAACCCTGTAAAAGCGAGTTTGGTGCTCGGCCGGGGCGTAATCCACGATATAGGACAGGGTGTGATTGGCGGTGATCGGATCGCCGAGCGCGGCCCACGAAATCAGGTCCGCGCTGCACAGGACCCGGTAAGTCATGCCGGGCGTGGAGTACCACACCACTGCAATGCCATTGCCAATATTCAGCAGGCGCAAAACGGCAAAGGGTGATGTGGGGTCAAGAGGGATCGTCTCCACGAGGTATTCGGCGAGGTTGGATTTCCCGTCTCCGTCGGCATCCCACCAGGCATCGGAGAAGAGGGTTGGGTCCAGTCCACGGGAGACCTCCCAGCCGTCGGGCATACCGTCCCCGCCTGTGTCGGAATTACTCGGGTGGGTTCGGAAGAGGAATTCGTTCTCGTTGGTTAGATTGTCATCATCCGGATCATCCGCAGCACCCCAGGCCAGGGAGCCCAAGTGCTCGTTCTCCCAAGCGTCCGGGAGGCCGTCCTCGTCGGCATCATCGCTCTGATAGATGGACAGTGGCGTGGCTGGCGCCGGGTAGTCGCGGGATGCAAGGGGATACGCGACAAACTCGAAGATATTGTCTCCGGGGTTGAGCGACAGGACCGTGCTCCATCGCCCGGTCGTCGGGTCACACGTCGCCGACCCAAGAGGTTGCCGACCATGGCGCACCTCTTCCAACCGCAGATCGTCGTACCAGACGTTCCCTTTTGCCTCGCCACTGATTGCATGGTAGATCTCCACGCGGCAGATCCGTATGGCTAAGCGGCGCGTGTCCTCCTTGGTGGTGACAATGCCGGAGTAGTAGGTCCAATCGCAGTCGTTGCGGAGGTAGACGTACGGTCCTAATTGCCGTTGCTCGGGGACATAAACGCTCAGGTATTCTTCACCGTTGTCAGGGTCCATGACGTTGACGAACATGTTCCCCTTATCCATGCCGGTGGCGCGGAGACGGTAGGAAAGGCGGTATTTCGTCAGGGGGAGGCATTCCACGGTCTGCACGACGCCGTAGTAATCGGGATCGTCGCCGCTGATGACTACTTTTATGGAAGTGCGCCCGGTGTGAGAGACACTACTGTCCGGGGAAACAGACACATATGGAGGCGCCTGTTCCACGCTCCATCCCGTTATGCCTTCCTCAAAGCCTCCATTGATGAGGAGGTTCGGGGGCTCCTCCTCGACGCGAATGACCTCCACCGATGCGGACCCGGGAAGCACAGCTCCCTTCACAGACACCTCTGCCTGATCCGTGAAGAAGCGCGCGCCTGCATTGGTCTCGACGACGGCAGCGAAAGGCTCAGTCTGGTCAACGTAGTTCTCGATCACCTGCTCGAGATAAGCGATCCGCTCCTGTACAAAGGTCTTGAGCGTTCCCTGCTGATAGGAACTCTGTCCCGTTCGGGCGCATATTTCGTCCACCAACGGGAAGAAGTTTTCGGGGCAGAACTGCCCGTCAATGAACGTGGTAATGTCCTCGTAAAATTCCCGCCGGAAGGGAGGATAAAGAAGGAAGTTCTCGACCCGTGGGTCGGCGTGCCAGTTTGGTGTGATTTCGCCGTGAATCCCGATGCGGGGATGGTGAAACCCTTCGTCCATATCGAAGGGGAACAACAGAACCCGGCCATCGGAGGGGCGCTGGTAGTTCACCATGTTTCCGAAAATTCCCCCGAGAAGGCAGTCCCAATTGCCGGTCATAACGATGGCCGCCAGGCAGCGGATCCATTGCGAGACATCGAGTTCGGCCCTGACCAGCTCTTCGTAGCGCGGATCGTTGTATTTCAGAAGGGTCACGTCCCAGAGGTGGTCAATGGCGGCGATGTTGTCGCCCTGAATAACCTCCCACCGACCGCGTACGAGGGTGCCGTCGGAATCGGAGGGAAAGTGGCGCTGGGCGAAGTCCTCGTCAAGTCGCTCGAGGTCAAGATAGTAGCCTTTGTCTGAGGCGTTGATCACCACCCTGATGTCGCGGGTCTGGTAGAAGGGTACGCCACCCGACTCGAAAAGCGCGGCGCTCAGTCTCTCCTCGATGGCGCCATACTTGCTGAGATTGATCTTCCTCTCCCCGTGGAGCCGCTCGGCCCCCCGCATCTCAAGGCGTATTCCCCTTCTCCAGCGATTCTGCTCCCGGTACCTTATCGCCACGTCGTAGAACGCCTGGTTGTCGTAAACGAGACCGGCACTCAGAAGGATATCGCTTGTGAGAGGACGAGCTTCGATTTCCGTGAGATTCTCCTGCGTGAGCAGCAGACGATAAATGGGCATGTTGGCGGGATAGGCGGCTTCATCAACCATGTAGAGGTAGGAGATGGTGACAGGGGCACCGGTTTCTGCGGATAGGATTCCCGGGGCACCGGAGGGGCGAACGGAGACGGCTCCCTGGTCGTCCTCGGCGCGGATGAAAAACTCCACCAGGGTTCCATCTGGCTGACGTGGAAGGAGCGCTCGACACAGATCCCAGTCGCCCTCGCGGATCATGGGGAGAGAGAGGTAATCTTCGTCTGCATCCTTCTTGAAAAAAACGGAAGCTGAGGCGATCCTGCCATCATGGTCAATGATGCGAGCCTGAATGAGGACATCGTCGCTCGATGTGGGGATGGTCGGAGAGTGGACAAGAGAGACAATCTGCGGGGGGATGTTCTCGGAAAAGACGGAGTTCATCGCTCCCGGGGTGGGCGCGCTAGTGTTGCGTCCTTGAAATAATATGATATAATCTCCCTTTGAGGAGGTGAGATAAAATGGAAAGGACGAAGATCGATATCAGG
>JAFGSH010000076.1 GCA_016934695.1 Deltaproteobacteria bacterium | reverse complement strand
TTCTGGTTCAGGACGACGGACTTCGGAGACGAGAAGGACCGGGTCGTCGTCAGGGAAAACGGCGCTCCCACGTACTTCGCGGCTGATATTGCGTATCATCTCAACAAATACGAACGGGGCTTCGACCGGGTCATCAACGTATGGGGGGCGGACCACCACGGATACATACCGCGGATGCAGGCGTGCATTCAGGCCCTCGGCAGGAAAAAGGAGGACCTGGAGGTCGTCCTTGTCCAGTTGGTCAATCTCCTCAGGGGGGGCGTCCCCGTCCCCATGTCCACCAGGGCTGGTGAATTCGTCACCATACGGGAGGTGACCGACGAAGTGGGAAAGGATGCGGCCCGGTATAATTTTCTGATGAGGAGGTCCAACAGTCACTTGGACTTCGATCTTGAGGTTGCCAAGGCGCAGTCAAACGAAAATCCGGTCTACTACGTACAGTATGCCCACGCCAGGATCCGCAGCATCATGAGGAACGCCGAGGAACAGGGGTTCCGGGTTCCGGCCTACCATGAGATCAACCCCGATCTGCTGACCAAACCGGAAGAACGCGAGCTTATCAAGATCATCGACTCGTACCCGGAGATCGTCGAGGGGAGCGCACAGACGTTTGAGCCGCACCGCATACCGTACTATATCAACGACCTCGCCTCCGTATTTCACAGCTTTTACAACAAGCACAAGGTCGTTTCGGATAATGCCGAACTGACAAAGGCGCGGCTGTTTTTGATCAAATCAGCCGGAACAGTAATCCGGAATGCTCTCAATCTATTGGGGGTTTCAGCACCGGAACGTATGTGAGCTTCGAGTCGCCACGGTTCAGATCCCGGACAAGGGTACCCCGATGTCGCAGAAAAGCGAAGAGTTTGAATTCAAACTGGGCAGATCCGGCCTGATGTTTTTCACCTTTGCCATCGCGCTGGTCCTGCTGTTCGCCTTTGTATGCGGGGTGATGGTCGGGAAAAACATTGAAAGCTACCCGGAGAAAATCGCCAAGGGCATCCCGGAAGTGATCAAGGAGACGATTGCAAAAGGTATGGATAGTGAACCGGATACGGCCGGGCACGATGCTGTTCCGGATGCAGATCAGGGTGATGCCGTTACGGATATGCCTGCAGCGGAAGAAAAGGTCGAGTTTACCTTTTACGAAAGGCTCAAGGAGACCGGGGAGAACGTAAAAGAAACCTTCACGGCCCAGGATGCCACCCCCTCCGACACGGCAGATGCACTACCTGAGAAGAGAGACGGGGGAGGGTTATACACGATCCAGGTGGCATCTTTCAGGGACAGAGGCATGACTGATGGATTGAAGGAAAAACTGTCCCACATGGGATATGCCCCGCGAATAGATGAGGCAACCCTCCCGCGAACCGGAAAGTGGTTTCGTGTGAAGATTCAGGGCTTTGCCACGTATGACGAGGCAAGGACGGCCGCCTCCCTTGTGGAGAGCAAGATCAAGGGGATCAAGTGCCTGATTATCAAGAACAGAGAATCGGAATAGATGGCCATGTTTGAAAATCTGACCGAGAAACTGGATGCGGTCTTCAAAAAACTGAGGGGAAGGGGCGTTCTCGACGAGGAAACCGTCAAGGCAGCCATGAAAGATATCCGGATGGCGCTCCTCGAGGCGGACGTCAACTTCAGGGTAACCAAGAAATTCATAGAGGACGTCAGCCAGCGGGCCGTCGGCCGGGAGGTCCTGGACAGCATAACCCCCGGGCAACAGATCGTCAAAATCGTCCACAACCGGCTCGTAGAACTGATGGGAGCGGAACGCTCCCATCTGAATCTCTCCAACCGATTCCCCGCACCGATCATGCTGGTGGGTCTCCAGGGATGCGGCAAGACAACCACCGCGGCGAAACTCGCCCGTTACCTCAAAAACCAGGGACACAGAGTCTCGCTGGTTCCCGCGGACGTCTATCGCCCGGCGGCCATCGAACAGTTGAAGATACTCGGGGAAACGATCGGCGTGAACGTCCATGATCCACAGGGTCAAAGCGACCCGGTCAGGATCTGTGTCGAAGCCGTCGAAGACGGGCAGGCAAACGGCTTAGACACCCTGATCATCGACACCGCGGGCCGGCTGCACATCGATGACGAATTGATGGACGAGCTGAAGCGGATCAAGGATGCCGTGGACCCGTCCGAGATCCTCTTCGTCGCCGATGCCATGACGGGTCAGGATGCCGTCTCGGTCGCCGAAAGATTCGATGAACTGCTCGATATACACGGCGTTGTCCTGACAAAGATGGACGGCGATGCGCGCGGCGGAGCCGCGCTGTCTCTGAAGGAGGTCACCGGGAAACCGGTCAAGTTCATCGGAATGGGCGAGAAGACCGACGCCCTGGAGGTCTTTCATCCGGAACGCATGGCGTCGAGGATCCTGGGCATGGGGGATATCCTGACCCTGGTCGAAAAGGCCCAGACGGCGATCGACGAAAAGGCCGCACGGGAGATCGAACGGAAGATCCGGAAGGATGCATTTACCCTCAATGATCTGAAAAAGCAGCTGGGGCAGATACGGAAGATGGGGTCGCTTGAAGATATTCTCGGGATGATCCCGGGATTCGGCAAGGCAAAGGCCCTGAAGAACACCTCACCGGACGAACGGGAACTGGTGAAGACGACCGCCATTATCGATTCCATGACGGAGGGAGAACGCGTCAACTACAAGATCATAGACGGTCAGAGGAGAAAGAGGATCGCCAGGGGGAGTGGTACCACGGTGCAGGATGTCAATAGGGTCCTCAAGAACTACATCGAGATGAGAAAGATCATGAAAAGGCTGACAAAGGGCGGCATGAAATCGATGGGGAGAGGAAAATTACCCTTTAAATAAAACAAAACATATGCTAATAGGGGAAGTTAGTCCAAAAACATCAGGAGGTGATACCCCACGGAATGGCAGTGAAAATACGATTAACACGAATGGGTGCGAAAAAGAAACCATTCTACAGAATTGTGGTGGCCGATACCGAGGCGCCGAGGGATGGAAGGTTCATCGAGATAGTTGGCAATTACGATCCTTTGAAGGACCCGGCCGAGATAAACATCAAGGGAGACCGGGTAGCTGAATGGCTGTCAAAGGGGGCCAAACCGACGCAGACGGTGCTGAGCCTCCTCAAGAAGAAGGCGCTGGCCGAAGACGGAAGAGGCTGAAAGAGCTCGGATATTGGGTTTGGGTAGTACGAAACCATCTTCATCTTACGTATTCCAACAACCACGGGGAGAGGTGCTGCGATGAAAGATTTGGTCAAGTATATGGCTCAGGCTTTGGTAGACTATCCCGATGAAGTCGAGTGTACTGAGGTGGTTGGCGAACAGACTTCCGTCATTGAATTGAGGGTGGCAAAGGATGACCTGGGGAAGGTCATAGGCAAACAGGGGAAAACCGCAAAGGCGATGAGAACCATCTTGAGCGCAGCGTCATCCAAGATACACAAACGGGCGGTTCTCGAAATCATAGAATAAGTGGACGGCCTACTCGAGATAGGAAAAATCGTTAAATCCAGCGGCCTCAAAGGCCGGCTTAAGGTTCTTTCATATTGTGAATCAGCCCAGGAACTCGAAGCGCTGACGGGTGTGTTCGTCGGTGGGGATAGCGAGCATGCGTCTCATTTCAACGTGGGATACTGCCGTGTGAGAGGGGGATCTTCTTTTTTCCTCGGCCTCGAGGGGATCGAAGACCCGGAGAAGGCCGGTGAGCTGGTAGGGCAATCCGTCTTTATACCCCCGGAGCGGCTTCCGGACGGCGAATACTACTGGAAAGATATTATAGGGCTTGATATCGTTACGGAAGAAGGTCACAGACTGGGGTACGTCACAACCATCCTGCCGACGGGAAGTAACGATGTCTACATCTGCAGCGGCGGGGAACGTGAAATCCTCATTCCGGCATTTGATGACGTGGTGCGAAAGATCGATATCGAACAAGGCCTTATGGTTGTGAGGCTGCCCGAAGGGCTGTAGCATGATTGTCTTTGATATCCTGTCCGTCTTCCCGGAGATGTTTCAATCCGCCCTTGGCAGCAGTCTCCTCAAGAAATCCATAGACAAGGGCCTCGTCGAGGTAAACCTTCATAATATCAGGGAGTACACCAGGGACAAACACAGGACGACAGACGATACCCCCTACGGAGGCGGCGGCGGGATGGTGATGAAGGTCGAACCTGTGAAGCGCGCTTTGGAGACTATCACCCCCCCGGGGAAGGGAAGATGCGTCACCCTTCTCTCGCCGCAGGGTGAGCCGTTCACGCAGAAGATCGCAGAGGAACTTTCTTGCTGTCCCAGGCTCGTCCTGATATGCGGGCATTACGAGGGGATAGACGAACGAATCAGAGAACATCTGGTCGACAGAGAGATATCGATAGGGGACTATGTCCTGAGCGGCGGGGAACTTCCCGCGATGATCGTGATCGACGCGGTTTGCCGTTTGGTGCCTGGTTTCGTGGGAAACAGCGAATCGGTCCGGTCCGATTCCTTTTCGATCGGCCTCCTGGAAGGCCCTCACTATACAAAACCCCGGGAATACAATGGATGGACGGTTCCTGATGTGCTCCTTTCGGGGCACCAGAAGAAGATCGATGAGTGGCGACGCAGGGAATCTCTCAGACGAACCCTGATCAGGAGACCGGATCTGCTCGAGCAGGCCGACCTTACGGAAGAAGATAAGAGAATCCTCGAAGAATTGAGGAGAGAAGGCATCGAGTCTGCGTGATGCGTCACGAGAACCTGTACATCGCCCTTTTGCACTACCCGGTTTATAATAAGAGAGGGAAGATCGTGACGACGGCGGTAACCAATATGGA
This sequence comes from Deltaproteobacteria bacterium, assembly GCA_016934695.1. Next base: position 3,952 of record JAFGSH010000076.1, on the reverse strand, counting down.
CATACACGATGTGTCGCGAACCGCCAAGACGTACGGCGTGAAACGGTTTTACATCGTCACGCCGATAGAGCAACAGAAAACGTTCGTCGAACGCATCCTGCACCACTGGCAGGAGGGATATGGCGTTACCTATAACCCCTCGAGGAAGGAGGCCTTCGAGATCGTGAGGGTGTCCGATACGCTCGACGACACCATCGCAGCCCTGTCGCAGGAAACCGGGGAGAAGATCAATGTAGTGGTTACGAGCGCCTCACCCCGGGGAAACTGCATGACCTGTGAAGATCTGGGCGAGAGGATGTCACGGAGCGGCGAGGCATTCCTCATCGTGTTCGGAACAGGATGGGGGATAGCCGAAGAGGTTATTGAGAGGGCTGATTTCCTGGTAGAACCGATACGGGGAGTTTCGGAGTACAACCACCTGTCCGTCAGGTCGGCGGCGGCCGTTATGCTGGACAGACTATGCAGAGACAACTGAGTATCAACATGCTATTTCAGAGGAGGATTTTGGAGTATGAGTGTTCTCGACATGCTTGAGAAAGAACAGATGAGACTAGATATCCCCAGCTTCAGGCCGGGCGACACCGTAAAGGTACATGTAAAGATCGTAGAGGGTCAGAAGGAGCGGATCCAGGTATTCCAGGGCTCTGTCATACGCAAGAGAGCGGGCCAGAGTCGCGCCACTTTTACCGTACGGAAGATATCTTCCGGCGTCGGCGTCGAGAGGACCTTTCCCCTCCATTCCCCCATTATCGACAAGATAGAGGTGGTCATGCGGGGCAGGGTGCGGCGATCGAGGCTGTACTATCTGAGAGACCTCAAAGGGAAAAAAGCAAGAATAAAGGAACTTGGCAGAAGGTGACATGCACCGATTCGAACTGCAGGCGCACCGGCACGGCTTTGACGTGATCGCCGGTGTCGACGAAGCGGGGAGGGGCCCTCTCGCAGGTCCCGTCGTCGCTGCCGCAGTCATCCTTCCCTCGGGGTATGAGAACGGGGAGATCAGAGATTCCAAAAAGCTGACTCCCCGCAAAAGAGAGGCCCTCTACGCCACGATACACCACGATGCCGTCTCCGTCGGCCTGGGCGTCATAGAGGCCTCAACCATAGACAGGATCAATATCCTCCAGGCGACGCTGTCGGCGATGAAGGTAGCCGTCTCAAACCTCTCCCCCCCGCCCGATTACCTCCTCATAGACGGAATACACCCCATCGATTTCCCCGTCACGCAGGAGACGATCATCAGAGGCGATTCCCTGAGCCTCTCCGTGGCGGCTGCTTCCATCATCGCCAAGGTGTCGCGGGACCACATCATGGACCGGTACCATACCCTGTACCCCCAGTACAATTTCCTCAAGAACAAGGGATACGGGACCGAAGAACACCGGGAGGCAATAAAGGCGTATGGCCGATGCAAGATCCACCGGAATTCCTTCACGGTCAGATAACAGGCAGAAGGGAGCGCAGGGAGAGACCCTGGCTGCCGCCTGCTTGCAAAAGGAGGGATACCGGATCATCGAACGGAATTACCGATGCCGGTACGGAGAGGTCGACATCATCGCCATGGACAAACAGGACGTCGTCTTCATCGAGGTCAAGGGGAGAGGATCGGACACCTTCGGCGCGCCTGAAGAGGCCATCGGCCCGGCTAAGCAGAAAAAGATCTCGAAAGTGGCGCTTCACTACCTCCATGAGCGGGGACTCGGTGACCGCAATGCGAGGTTCGACGTGGTGGCCATACGCTTCGCGCCCCGGGGCAACAGGGTGCAACTGATACGAAACGCCTTCGACCTGAGCTTGTAATCACGGATTGATATGCAGCACGGAACCCTCTACATCGTCGCCACCCCCATCGGCAACCTGGAGGATATCACCCTCCGCGCCATCCGCATCCTCAAGGAAGTGGGGCTGATCGCGGCGGAAGACACGCGCAGAACACGGATACTCCTCGACGCCCACGGGATCAGCACCCCCCTGACCAGTCTCCACGACCGCAACGAACTGAAAAAGAGCGCCTCTCTGGTAGCCAAGCTGCGGGGAGGCACCGACATCGCCTACGTATCGGACGCGGGGACCCCCGGCATATCCGATCCCGGATACATCCTCGTCAGGCAGGCCATCGATGAATCGATCAGGATCGTCCCCGTCCCCGGTCCCGTCGCCGCGGTCGCCGCCCTGAATGCCTCCGGCCTCCCCATGGACAGCTTTGTATTCTTCGCATTCCTCCCCTCCCGCAGCGGCAAGAGAAGGCATCTCTTGGAATCGATCAGAGGGGAAACCAGAACCCTCGTTTTCTACGAATCACCCAACCGTCTCGTCGCCGCCCTCAGGGATATCCGTGAGATCCTCGGAGATCGTCAGATCGCCGTTGCGAGGGAACTGACGAAGATATACGAGGAGACGCTGCGCGGGACGGTGGGGGAGGTCATCGAATCCCTCCGGGGGCAACGGGTACGGGGGGAGATCACGCTGGTCGTCTCGGGAACTTCGGGGGACCGGCAGGGCCGGTCCCCCGAAGAGATCCGAGCGCGGTTTCTGGAGGCGCGCACGGACCCGGCATCCTCGACACGGGATATCATCGACGCCCTTTCGAAGGAGATGGCCATGCCGAGAAAAGAGGTATACCGGCATGTCATCGATTGCATACGGGAAGATGAACACAACGGATCTTAAACCATAAAGGACAGGGGAAGATGACGCTCGAGCAGCTGAGAGAAACGTGGGACCTCGTGGTGATCGGCGGGGGGATAACGGGGGCGGGGATCCTCAGAGAGGCCGCCCGGATGGGTCTCGCCACCCTCCTCGTGGAGCGGATGGACTTCGCATGGGGGACATCGAGCCGCTCCACGAAGCTGGTCCACGGCGGCCTGCGGTATCTTAAGGAGGGGCATCTCCTTCTCACCAAGGAATCCGTCGAAGAACGCGAGCGCATGCTCGATGAGGCGCCGGGGCTGGTTGAACAGATCGGTTTTCTCATGCCGGTGTACCGGGGCGCATCACCGGGAAAGTGGACCCTCAACATCGGCCTCATCCTCTACGATCTCATGGCACGCGAACGGCAACACCGTTTCTACGACGCCGAGGATTTCTCGACGCTCACCCCTTACCTCAAGAGAAAGGACCTGGCAGGGGGTTTCCGCTTCTTCGACGCCCAGGTCGACGACGCCAGGCTAGTGATCCGTCTGATCAACGAGGCCGTCGCCTCCGGAGCCTGCGCCCTCAACTACACGGCGGCACGGGAGATCCTCCGCGGCGACGACGGGCGCGTCGCGGGGGTGGTGATAGAAGATACGGAGACCCATGAGCGGAAAAGGCTCTCCACCCGCGCCGTCATCAACGCGACCGGGGTCTGGGGCGAGGAGCTGCACCCCTCCCCCGAACGGAGCCGCCACCTCCGCCCCCTGCGGGGGAGCCATCTCATCTTTCCCCCCTCGGTGATTCCCATCGATAAGGCCGTCGCCCTAGTCCATCCGTCCGACGGCAGACCCGTCTTTGCGATCCCCTGGGAGGGGGCCGTCCTGGTGGGAACCACCGACGTAGATCACCGGGAGGCACTGGACAGGGAGCCCTCCATCACGGAGGAGGAAGTGACGTACCTGCTCGAGGCCATTCAGACCTTCTTCCCCTCACTCGACGTGTCGGCAGGCAGGTGCATGGCGACATTCGCGGGGATCAGGCCGGTCCTGAGCGAAGGCAACCTCGCCCCCTCGGAGGAATCGCGGGACTATGCCGTATGGAAGGACCGGGGGCTCGTGACCGTAACGGGGGGCAAGCTGACGACATTCCGGAGGATGGCGTGGGACACGCTGAAGACGGCCAAAGAGTTCCTCCCTCCGGTTCCTTTTGCCGGGAGAGACGATCCGGTCTTCGCTCCCGTCCCCGACGACGTCCCGAAAGAGACCTTCGGGCTGTCCCCTCAGACGTGGCGGCGGCTCTACGGCCGGTACGGAACGGC
>JAFGSH010000075.1 GCA_016934695.1 Deltaproteobacteria bacterium | reverse complement strand
TGGACCGGACGATCTGTCTCCACGGCGACGGGACGGACCAGGACCTGCTCAAGGAGGAAAACATACAGGATGCCGATTATTTCATCGCGGTGACCGACGACGAGGAGGCGAACATCCTGAGCGCCCTCCTGGCGAAGCAGCTGGGGGCCAAGAAGACCATATCCCTCGTCAACAAGGCCAGCTATAACCACCTCATCCCCATCATAGGGATCGACGGCGTCATGAATCCGCGGCGGGCCAGCATTGGGAAGATCCTGCACTTCATACGCAAGGGAAAGGTGATCTCGGCGACCCCCCTGGGCGACGAAAAGGCCGAGGCCGTCGAGTTCATCGCCCTCGAGACATCCGACATAACGGACAGACCCCTGAAGGAGATCGATTTTCCCAAAGGGACCATCGTCGGGGCGATTATCAGAGACGGCGAGGTGATCATCCCCGGAGGAGACTCCATCATCCTCCCGGGTGACCATGTCATACTGGTGGCCCTCCGTTCCTCGATTCCCCAGATCGAAAAGATCCTGACGGTCAAGCTGGATTATTTCGGATGAACACGAAGAACATACTCTATATCCTGGGGTCCCTTCTCTTTTTCCTGGGCCTGACCATGCTGCTGCCCCTCCTCTGTTCCCTCTACTACCGGGAGGGAGATGCCGCCGCCTTTCTCTATTCCATGGCGGCTGCCTTCTGTATCGGCGCGCTCTTCTACTTCCTGTTCAGGCCGGCCAACGGAACGATAAGCCTGACCCACAAGGAGGGGTTTCTGATCGTTACCGCGGGATGGTTTCTCGCCGCGCTTTTCGGGGCCCTCCCCTATATGATCCAGGGGGTGCTTCCCCACTTCACCGACGCCTTTTTCGAATCCATGTCGGGGTTTACCACCACAGGGGCCACGGTCATCTCACGGATCGAGGGCCTTCCCCACGGCATCCTCCTCTGGCGCTCCCTCACCCAGTGGCTGGGGGGAATGGGGATCATCATCCTCTCCATCGCGATCCTTCCCCTGCTCGGTGTCGGGGGGATGCAGCTCTACAAGGCGGAGCTCCCCAGCCCGGTGAAGGACAAGATCACCCCCCGGATTGCGGAGACGGCGCGCACCCTGTGGATCGTCTATGCCATGATCTCCATCGTCGAGTTCGTTATGCTCCTCACGGGGGGAATGGATGTGTTCGACGCCCTCTGCCACACCTTCACCACCATGGCCACCGGCGGATTTTCCACCAGCGATGCCAGCATCGCGCACTTCCACAGCGCCTACATAGACGGCATCATCACCTTCTTCATGCTGATTGCCGGGATAAACTTTACCCTGCACTACGGTCTTATCATGGGTAATTTCAGGGCCTTTTTCGGTAACAGCGAACTGCGCTTCTATCTTGCGATTATCTTGGCCGCCGTTGTTATCATAACCGTTACCCTGAAGCAGCATACCTTCTATGAAGGCGGAGAATCGCTCAGGTATGCCTCGTTCCAGGTTGTCTCCATCATCACGACGACCGGCTTCACCACCGCCAACTTCGACAACTGGCCGGCCTTGTCGAAGATCATCCTCCTCCTCCTCATGTTCGTGGGGGGATCGGCGGGTTCCACGGGCGGAAGCATCAAGTGTCTCAGGATCCTCCTCATCCTGAAACACGGTTACAAAGAGCTGTACCGCCTCGTGCACCCCCATGCGGTAACCGCGGTGAAGCTCGGCAAGAGGACCGTGTACCCCGAGACGATGGCGAGTGTCTGGGGGTTCTTTCTGCTGTACCTCGTGATGACCATTATCGCGTCCATCATCCTGACCTTCCTCGGTCTGGATATCATGACGGCCTTCTCATCCGTCGCCGCCACGATCGGAAATGTGGGTCCCGGCTTCGGCGGGGTCAACCCCTCGACAACCTACGGCGAGATCCCCTGCCTGGGCAAATGGGTCCTCTCCTTCTGCATGCTCGCCGGGAGGCTCGAGATCTACACGGTGATCATCCTGCTGATCCCGGAATTCTGGAAGAAATAGACGCTCTCCTTCGTTGGCATCGAAACACGCCTTTGCGATTTCCCCTGTCTGTAAAGGTGTCGATCAAAAAACAGGTGACAGGCCCACGGGAATGTGCTACCAATGCCTCACCCATTTTCATCTCAAGGGAAGGAACATGTATGGAACAACTGAGCGATTTTTATGAGGCGGCGCTGCATACGGAGAGGTATGCCAAACAGTTGAAAGATGAGGGGAAGAAGATCGTGGGGTACCTCTGTTCCTATACCCCCGAGGAAATCATCTTTGCAGGTGGTCTGCATCCTCTGAGACTCTTCGGCACCAAAGGGGCGATCATGCTGGCCGACGCTCACCTGCAATCATACACCTGTTCCCTCGCACGGGGCGTGCTGGAGGATGCGCTTTCGGGAAGGCTGAACTTTCTCGACGGTGCCGTGTTTCCCCATACCTGCGACACCATCCAGCGTCTCTCCGATATCTGGCGTCTCAATATCCGGTTTCCCTTCTTTGCGGATGTCGTCCTGCCGGTGAAACTGGACACTGAAAGCGCGCGTCAGTATATGGGAGATGTCCTCCGAAAGTTCAAACGCGACCTGGAAGAAGGGACGGGAGTCCGGATAACCGATACGGCGTTGGAGGAGGCCATCGACATCTACAACCGGATACGCGGCTCTCTCAGCACCATCTACGCGCTGCGGTCCGCGAATCCGGACATCCTCACGGGGAGCGATGTGTATGCGATCGTCAAGGGGTCCATGATCATGGACAGGGAGTACCTGGCCGCCAGGCTCCCCGAGGTGATAGAGATGCTCCAGGGGGACGTTCCTCCGGAGGATACCGGAAAGAAACGGATCATCCTGAGCGGCAGCATCTGTGATCATCCCGATATATACGCCATCTTCGAGAAGGCGGGGGGTGTCGTCGTATGGGATGACCTGTGCACCGGTTCGCGGTATTTCGAGGGGCCTATCAGTCCCGGGGGGGACCCCGTCACGGCGATTGCAAACCGGTATATCGAACGACCGGTCTGTCCGGCAAAACACACGACGAACACGGCCAGGGGGGAGAGGCTTCTGAAGGCGGTCGAGGATCACCGGGCCCGGGGGGTGGTCTTTCTCCTGATGAAATTCTGTGACCCGCATGATTTCGATTATCCCTACCTGAAGGAGTTCCTGAGCAGGGAAGGGATTCCCAGCATGTTTCTCGAAATCGAGGATCAGCTGCCCTCCGAGGGGCAACTGCTGACCCGATTTGAGACATTTATCCACATGCTGTAGTGAAGTGTGTTTCTATATGAGGAGTTACGATATGAGTGATGCCGACAAGGAGAAGGGCGGCAGGAAGATAAAATCGGTCGGAAGAATGAAGAAGATCATGGCCGATTATTATATCGATGCCAAGACCGCCGAACAGACGGGGAAGAAGGTGGCGTGGATCACCAGCGGGGGGCCGGTGGAGCCGCTGATCGCGATGGATATCATCCCCGTATATCCGGAGAACTACGGGGCCATGATCGGGGCGTCGAAGATGGGAGCCGATTTGTGTCAGAAAGCGGAAGAGATGGGGTACAGCGGTGATCTGTGTTCCTATGCACGGGCCGATATCGCTTCCTCTACCGTGGACGGCGGGCCCATCGGGGGACTGCCGCGGCCCGATATGCTGGTATGCTGCAACAACATATGCGGGACCGTTCTCAAGTGGTATGAAATCCAGTCCCGCTATTACGATATCCCCCTGTTCATCCTGGATACCCCCTTCTGCCACACCGAATACACCGATGAGGCGAAGAAATACGTCCGGCGGCAGATCCTCGAGTACATAGCCTTCCTCGAACAAGTGACAAAGAGGCGGTTCGACTACGATCGGATCAAGGAGGTAGGGGGGCTTTCCATGGAAGGGCAGCGTCTGTGGCAGGCGGTTCTCGACACCGCCATGAACAAACCGTCGCCCATGACCTGTTTCGATGCCTTCTTCCACCTCGCGCTCATCGTAACCCTGCGCGGCACTCAGATAGCGGTGGATTACTACCAATTTCTTCTCGAAGAGATGCAGCAGCTTGCCGCCGATGGAATCGGTGCGATCCCCAATGAGAAATACCGGCTCCTGTGGGACAATCTCCCGATCTGGTACCGGATGAGATGGATGTCCGAGAAATTCGCGGCCCACGATGCCTGTCTCGTGGCGGATACGTATACCACCGCGTGGGCCATGAGCCTGCGGTATATGGATGAGAACGATTTTCTCGGTTCCATGGCGGAAGGGTACACGAAATCATATCTCAACATCGGCGTCGACCAGATGATAGATATCATCCTGGGGATGGTGGACAAATATGACGTGGACGGCTTTGTCATGCATTCCAACCGGAGCTGCAAGCCTTATTCGCTCGGCCAGTACGACATACAGCGGGCGGTTCAGAAGGAGCGGGGAATTCCCTCCGTGATCATCGAATCCCACATGGTGGACGAGCGGTCCTTCTCCGAAAGCCAGACGGAGACGAGGATAGACGCTTTTATGGAGATGATCAGCCAGCGGAAGGGATGATCTCCGAGGGAATTGAGGGAATCGGCTCATGATTACTGCTGGAATAGACATCGGATCGATAACCGCGAAGGCGGCGGTCCTGTCGGACGGGAAGATACTGGGAACGAAAATTGGCTTTACCGGGTACAATGCCCGGCAGGCGGGACAGACCGTCTATGATGACCTCCTCCGGGAGCTGGGGATGGATGCGCCGTCGATCGAGAGGATCGTGTCCACGGGGTACGGGAGAAACAGCGTGGCATTCGCCGACAAGGCCGTCACGGAGATTATCTGCCACGGCGCCGGCGCGTACCATCTGAATCCCGCGGTCAGGTCGGTCATCGATGTCGGGGGACAGGACAGCAAGGTCCTGGCGATCAATCCCGACGGAACGGTGAAGGACTTCACGATGAACGACAAGTGCGCGGCCGGCACCGGCAGGTTCCTCGAGGTGATGGCGCGGGCTCTGGAGGCGAATCTCGACGATTTCGGCGCCCTGTCGCTCAAGTCCGAGAGCCCGTCGAAGATCAGCAGCATCTGTACGGTCTTCGCCGAATCGGAGGTGATCTCGCTCATCGCGAAGGGGGAAAGCCGGGAGGATATCGTTGCGGGGATTCATGAATCCGTGGCGTCGCGCATCTCCTCCATGGCCAGGAGGGTGGGGGTTGCGGAGCCCGTGATGATGACGGGAGGGGTTGCCCGCAATATCGGGGTAGTCCGGGCGCTGGAGCGGGCGCTGGACGTGTCCATCGAGGTCTCCGAATATGCCCAGGTCAACGGCGCCATCGGAGCGGCGGTCATGGCGGCGAGGATCTAGGCTGCCTCCGTTCGGAACAGTTTTCTTCCATGAACGGTGTTCATCGTCAAAAAAGGCTGTTTTCCATATCTTAAAGTCTTCTCTTTGTTGACCTCCGGTCACAAATCTGTTAGAAAGACCTCTTCCGACAGGGAAGCGCGGCCTGTTGTTTGCTCTATTCCGGGACACAAGGTATCTGTGCATGACGGAGCGTACGGTTTCCAGATCACCCAACCACACCGATCCGCTGAGGATCTGTCTCCTGACCTACCGGGGAAATCCCACGTGCGGGGGACAGGGGGTGTACATCAAGTACCTCAGCAGGGCGCTGGCGGAACTGGGACATACGGTGGATGTCATATCGGGTCCCCCCTATCCCGAGCTGACCGACGGGGTCGGGCTCCACAGATTG
>JAFGSH010000074.1 GCA_016934695.1 Deltaproteobacteria bacterium | reverse complement strand
CGCCAGGATCGCCTGCCCGGCGTCACCGACCGTGTGTTCCCCGGTAAGATCTTCCCGCGCTTCGAAATGTTCTCGATACTTTCCTTTCCTTCCCATCATCTCTTCTCCCCTTCCCCGGGACACAGTCTCCGTGGTCTTTGGAGAACAATGCGTCGCTCTGATTCTTTGCATATGTGCCGTCGGCTATGCCAAGGCACGGTCGACAGCCCTCACCATCAGCAGGTCACGCTGGAGATCGTCCCCCAGGCGGAACGGCTGTGTCCCCATCTCCACGAAACCCCACTCACGATAGAAGGCAATGGCCCGCGCATTTCGTTCCCAGACATCCAGCCAGATCACATCGCACCCTGCGCCCGCGGCTTCGTGTACACAGGCCTGCATCAAGCGCGCACCGACGCCCTTACCGATCCACGCCTTCCGGACATAGAAACGCTTTATCTCCATCGGCCTTTTGCCCGCAATGCAAGGCGGGGCTTCCCCGAACCGTATATGGGCATACCCGACCGTCAGACCGTCTGATTCGATAATCAGAAATCTAGAGGCGGGGTCGGCCAGTTCACTCGCCTGCCTCTCCGGCCCGAATGATTCAGTCAGATAGATCGCCATATTTTCCGGCGTGTTCTCCGCGGCAAAGCTGTCGGAAAATGTCTCCGTTCCCACCTCGGCCAGGAGTGTGCTGTCCGAGGCCGTCGCAACGCGGATACTGAGGCCGGAAGCCTGTTTATCAACCATGCTCATATTGGTCATATGCCCGAATTACCGGTCCATCTCCCTGTGGACGCCACGTTTTTACCGTTTTTCAACAGCAAGGAGGAATAGCTTCGAACAGACATACCATCGTTATGTCCTGAAATAGTATTTGAATGAATTCTTTATGATCGCAAAGGGATGAACTTCATCTAAAAGGATCTCCTCAAACGAGGCTCTCAAGGGATCGATCTTTTCGGTAAAAATCGTCATAATTTCATCATGCTCTGTGACCCATTTGCTTCTGGTTGTGTTCCGTAATAGAGATGATATCGTGCCATAATACGATCGAAGTTCATTAAAAACCTCTATCACCTCACTACTATCTCCATAGACAAGGGCAAGCTTGATACCGGGTTTCGAAGAGAGGAGCAGGGCCGTCAGCTCGCGGCTCACCATTCGGTACTCCTGTGGAAGGAGTCCTCGTTTCCTGTCAGAATATTCCGCATTCTTTTCCGAATGCAACTCACTTAGATGTTTATAGATTACATCAGAGTATGTGACGGCCTCCAGTAAAACGTCAGAACGGAATTTCTTTTGCTCTGACAGGTACAGATACAAGATGGAGAGAATTGTGGCGATCAATGCTCCAAGAAACCCCGACAACAAGTATTCCATTGAAACCTCCTATTATCGATCGAAGTTCAGATAAGGCCAGCCTATATTCAACATACCGGGAAATGGCAATCGGGCAGATTTGTCTTGCCCTCGTATCGGCAAGTCTGTTACTACCTTCTAGCAGGCGGAGACACAGGATGTCAACCCCCGAACATATCCATAGAAACAGCAGGTTGCATCCAAGAACCCGGCTCCCGGACTGCCAGGTTGGACTCATGAACGAACCGGATGAACTGTCATCGAGTTTCGATATCTTGCGGAAGCAGTTTCCGGGATATGAGGATCGCCCCCAGCAGCGCGAGATGGCCGATGCGGTCCTGGACACACTCCTGGAGCGTAAGACCTTGTTGATCGAGGCGGGAACGGGGGTCGGCAAATCTTTCGCCTACCTGATTCCCGCGATCCTTTCCCGCGAGAAGACCACCATCTCCACCTCATCCCTGGCCCTCCAGGATCAGCTCGTCATGAAGGACCTCGTCTTCCTGAAAAAGAACCTTCCGCTGGAATTCTCCTTCGATGTCCTCAAGGGGAAGAACAACTATGTCTGTCTCAAACGGGAGCGGGAGTACGCGGGGAGCGGAAAAGCATATATCCGTTTCCGGAAGTGGCTGTCGGCGACGAAGACGGGGGAGCGAAGCGACATCCCTTTCATGCCGCCCTTCTGGGGGGAGGTCTGCGGCGACTCACAGGACTGCGGGGGGCGTACGTGTCCCTTCTATGGCCGTTGTTTTTACTACCACCACTACCGCCGTCTCCACGCCGTGGACATCCTTGTCGTCAACCACCACCTTCTCCTCTATGATCTCCTCTCGGACTTCAGCCTCCTCCCCTTCCACCGTCAGTTGATCATTGACGAGGCCCCCGACATCGAGGATGTCATATCGACCGTCCTCGGCAGTGCCCTGACCCATGCACGGGCTACGTGGCTCCTCCACCGGCTCCGGGGATTGAAGATAGTCGTCGACCACCTCTTTCCACGGGTGGAATCATTTTTCAAGAAGGGAACCGTTTCCCCTTCCCCGGTTTGCCCCATACCGGATGCAATCATCGAAAAACTCAAAAAGTTGCGTGCGGATCTGGCGCTGGAAGAAACGGTCGCCACCCTCGAGCAGCGCCGGCGGGCCACCGATGACGAGGAGCTCAGGGACCGTATCGAGACAACCATCGGGTACATTGGATCCTTCGCCGCGGATATGGACGACTTCAGCGACCAGGGGAACGACGAGAAGGTCTACTACGCCGAGCAGGCGGGGGGCACCCTGGAACTGAAGAGCAGCCTCGTGGAGTCGGGGAAAGCCTTCGAGGGGCTCCTGCGCGGATATAAAGGGGTGGTAATGACATCCGCCACGCTGGCCTCCGGAGGGACCTTTTCGTTTCTGAAACAGCGACTGAAGATCGATGAGTGCGAGGAACGGATTATCGGCTCCCCCTTCGACTATGCACGGCAGACCCTCCTCTATATCGACCGGGACCTCCCGCGTCCCGACAACGGCGGAAACAGTCTCTTTCAGGAGGAGGCCCTCACCGTAATCCAGCGGCTAATCGGGGCCGCCCGCGGGAGGGCTCTGGTCCTCTTCACCTCGTACCGCCACCTCGACTTCGTCGCCGAACGTATAAACATCCCCTACCCCTTCAGACGCCAGGGGGAGATGCCTCCGGCGAAGCTGATCACGTGGTTCAGGGAGACCCCGGGCTCGGTCCTCCTCGCGACGGCCACCTTCTGGCAGGGGATCGACATCAAAGGAGAGGATTTAAGCCTTGTAGTCATCGCCCGCCTCCCCTTCACATCGCCGGGAGACCCGGTATACCAGGAGCGGTGCAACCGCCTGGGGAATAGATGGTTTTACGACCTCGCCCTCCCCCATGCCACGCTCGCACTCAGACAGGGGTTTGGCCGACTGATCAGGGGAAACGATGATTACGGGGTAGTGGCGATCCTCGATACACGACTCGTGAAAAACGCCTACGGCCGCTACATCATCTCATCACTTCCACCGGCACGGGTCACCCATGCAATCGAAGAGGTAACGGCATTCTTCGACAGCGTGGGATCACGATCGAATACAGACGCGGAGTGAACTGCGTACAGAATACCAGCATGAAAGGGGGAAGAGCATGTTCGATTACCTGTTGACGGAAGAACAAATCAAGATACGGGACGAGGCGCGCGACCTGGTCAGATGGGTTCCCCGCGAGATGATCCTCGACATGGACAGGGATGTGATCAAGTTTCCGAAAGAGTTCCTCCGGGAGGCCGGACGCCGTAACCTCCTGGGATGCCGCTACCCGAAGGAGTGGGGCGGGAGAGAGATGGACTGGGTAACGACCTGTACAATCCTGGAAGAGATCGGGACCCTCGGGTATGAATTTGCCTGCGTCTTCGGCGTGGGGGCGGAACTGGTCTGCGACGCCAT
>JAFGSH010000073.1 GCA_016934695.1 Deltaproteobacteria bacterium | reverse complement strand
CCGGTCGAGGCCGGGTTTTTTGTCATGGTGCGCCGAGCAGTACCGGGCGAAGTACCACGAGGATTCGACAAAGGTATCCATGGTGTCCGTCTCGCGCCGTGCCGCCCCGCCGCAGGTGGGACAGGCGACGTTCACGAACGAGGCGATCTTCCCCAGCGGGGATTCCCCCTCCCCCGTCAATGCCACCTCCTTCGGCAAGACGACGGGAAGGTCTTCTTCGGGCACGGGGACGGCCCCGCATTTCTCGCAGTTGATCATCGGGATGGGCGCCCCCCAGTAACGCTGGCGGGATATCCCCCAGTCACGCAGGCGGTATTCGATCGTCTTGCGCCCCCGGCCGATCGATTCCAGGTATTCCGCGATGTCCTCGAGGGCCTGCAGGTTCTTCATCCCGTCGAACTGACCGGAATTGATCAGGGTTCCCTCGTCCACATAGGCCTCGGTCATCGTTGCGGCATCCAGCGGATCATCGGGATTCTGGATCACCACGATCTTCTCGAGCCCGTACTTCTCGGCGAACTCGAAGTCGCGCTGGTCGTGGGTGGGGACGGCCATGACACACCCCGTCCCGTAGTCCGCCAGGACGAAGTTCGCGGCGTAGACCGGCATCCTTTTGTCCGTCACCGGGTTGAGACAGTAGGCGTCCAGGAAGACACCCTCCTTCTCGTAGTAATCGGAGGTCCGCATCATCCGGTCCTGCTTCTTGACACGCTCGACGAAGGCCTGTACCTCCCGCTCCACCGGTTTGCCCTCCGCGAGCCGCATCACCAGGGGGTGCTCCGCGGCTATCAGCATGAAGGTGGCGCCGAATATCGTGTCCTGCCGGGTGGTGAAGACCTTGATGACGTCGTCGGAATCGGCCATGGGAAAGACGAGCTCGCACCCGTGGCTCTTGCCGATCCAGTTTCGCTGCATGGTGAGGACCCGCTCCGGCCAGCCGGGGAGCCTGTCGCACCAGTCCAGGAGCTCCTCCACGTAGGCGGTGATCCGGAAGAACCACTGATCGAAGTACTTCTCGGTGACCTCGCTGCCGCACCGCCAGCACAGCCCCGCCTCCACCTGTTCGTTCGCCAGGACGGTCTTGCAGGTGGGGCACCAGTTGACGGACCCCTCCTTCTTGTAGGCGAGACCCTTTTCGTACATCCAGAGGAAAAAGAGCTGTTCCCACCGGTAGTATTCCGGCTCGCAGGTGGAGATCTCCCGTTCCCAGTCGTAACTGAATCCCATCCTCTTGAGCTGCTTCTTCATGGAATCGATATTTTCATTGGTCCACTTAGCGGGTGGGATCCCGTGCTCGATGGCGGCGTTCTCAGCGGGCATGCCGAAGGAATCCCATCCGATGGGGTGCAGGACGTTGTACCCGCGCATCTTCTTGTACCGCGCCACCACATCGCCGATGGTGTAGTTTCTCACGTGTCCCATATGGATCCGCCCGGAAGGATAGGGGAACATCTCCAGGAGATAATATTTTCCCTTCGCGGTGTCTTCGCCCACTTTGAAGGTCTTTTCACCCTCCCAGCAGCTCTGCCATTTTCCCTCTATCTTCGAAGGGTTGTACTTTTTTTTCATACCGTGCTCCCGTAATCGATGTGGAAGGAATCTCTAACACGTCTCCGGCATTCTTTCAATCCCATTTTTCCAATTATTCACGTCCCTTCCTTGACATATACCATGGCGATCCCTATATTACGATCAAAACGGGGCGGGTGGAGGCAACGTGGAAGATATCGAAGACATCATCATACGGTCATTTCGGGAAAGCAGTCGCGTGAAAGAGGTCTTCGTGAATGAAAATCTCTCCCGGCTCGTGAAGGCAGTAGACGTCATCACACAGACCCTGAACGAAGGCCATAAAATACTCCTCTTCGGAAACGGGGGAAGCGCAGCGGATGCCCAGCATCTCGCGGCGGAGTTCGTCAACCGGTTTCTCATCGAACGTCCGCCCCTCCCGGCGATCGCCCTGAGCACGGATACATCCGTGATAACGAGTATCGCCAACGACTACGATTTCTCGGAGATCTTCGCCAAACAGATACGGGCCATCGGCCGCGAAGGGGACGTGGCGTGGGGGATCAGCACCAGCGGCTCTTCGCCCAACGTGCTGAAGGGCTTTCAGGCCGCGGCAAAGGTGGGGATGGCAACAATCGCCTTCACGGGAAAAGACGGAGGAAAGGTGGCGGGGATGACGGACATCTGTCTCAATGTTTCATCCAACAGCACCCCCCGTATCCAGGAGGCGCACATCACGGCGGGACACGTCATCTGTGAGATGGTGGACTACCGGCTGTTTAAAAAACCGGGGAAGGAATAAGGGATACGGAAGCATCATGGTGGAAGATTCGAGCGAAGACAGGACACACACAGAAGAACACGGCGGCAGGGGAAGCGATCACGCCAGGCAGCCCTCGAAGAAGGAGTTGATCGCGCGGCTGGAAGAGGCCGAACGGGCAGCCGCTGAAAATCACGACAGATACCTGCGCGCCGCCGCCGAGCTCGAAAATTACAAAAAGCGAGCCGCACGGGACCGCCAGGATTTCGTAAAGTACGCGAACGAGAACCTGATCAGGGACATCCTGCCGACGGTGGACAGCATGGAGCGGGCCCTCGAACACGCCTCCGAATCGGGAGATCTTCAGGCGTTCGTGGACGGACTGAAGATGATCCGCGACACCCTTCTCTCCGTTCTCGGCAAACACGGCGCCACGAAGATCGACGCCATAGGAAAAGAGTTCGACCCCAACTTTCACGAGGCAATCATGCAGGTCGAGGGAAACAGGGGTCAGGACAACACGGTCGCGGAAGAATTTGAAACGGGATACCTGCTGAACGGGAGGTTGCTCCGCCCGGCCAAGGTATCCATCGCACGGCATAGCAGATAATAGAATAATCAATCAGGAGGTTTCATTACAATGGGTAAGATCATAGGAATCGATCTGGGGACGACAAACTCGTGTGTCGCCGTCATGGAGGGTAACGACCCGGTCGTCATAGCAAATCAGGAGGGAAATCGGACCACACCGTCGGTGATTGCCTTCACGGAAAGCGGCGAACGGCTGGTCGGGCAGACCGCCAAGCGGCAGGCCATCACCAACCCCGAAAATACCGTGTACGCGGTCAAGAGACTGATCGGACGGAAATTTTCGTCGAAGGAGGTCCAGTACGACATCACCATCAGTCCCTTCAAGATCACGGAGGCGAAGAACGGCGACGCCCAGGTGACAGTCAGGGGGAAAAACTACAGCACGCCTGAGATCTCCTCGATGGTACTGACAAAGATGAAACAGACCGCCGAGGACTACCTGGGGGAGAAGGTGACCGATGCGGTGATCACGGTCCCCGCCTACTTCAACGACTCGCAGCGGCAGGCAACCAAGGATGCCGGGAAGATCGCGGGGCTGAACGTCCTGCGTATCATCAACGAGCCGACCGCCGCGGCGCTCGCCTACGGCCTCGACAAGAAGGCCGACGAGAAGATCGCGGTCTTCGACCTGGGCGGCGGGACCTTCGACATCTCCATTCTGGAACTGGGGGGAGGCGTCTTCGAGGTGAAGGCGACCAACGGCGACACCCACCTGGGAGGCGAGGACTTCGATCAGAAACTGATCGACTACATCGCGGACGAGTTCAAGAAGGACCAGGGGATCGACCTGAGAAAGGACAAGATGGCCCTCCAGCGCATCAAGGAGGCGGCGGAGAAGGCGAAGATGGAGCTCTCCACATCCATGGAGACGGATATCAACCTGCCCTTCGTCACGGCTGACGCGTCGGGCCCCAAGCACCTCAACATGAAACTCACCAGGGCCAAGCTGGAGATGCTGGTCTCCGACCTGATCGACAAGCTCGAGGGTCCCTGCAAGATGGCGCTGAAGGATTCCGGGCTGAAGGCCTCGGATATCGGGGAAGTAGTCCTGGTCGGAGGGATGACCCGGATGCCCCGTGTCCAGCAGAAGGTCAAGGAGATCTTCGGCAAGGAACCCCACAAGGGGGTCAATCCTGATGAGGTGGTCGCCGTCGGGGCTGCCATCCAGGGCGGCGTCCTGGCCGGCGATGTAAAGGATGTCCTCCTCCTCGATGTGACTCCGCTCTCCCTCGGCATCGAGACCCTGGGAGGGGTTATGACGAAACTGATCGAGAAGAACGCCACCATCCCGACGAAGAAGAGCCAGATATTCTCCACGGCGGCGGATAACCAGCCGGCGGTGAGCATCCATGTCCTCCAGGGAGAGCGTTCCATGGCTGCGGACAACAGGACGCTGGGGAGATTCGAGCTGACCGGGATCCCGCCGGCGCCCAGGGGCCTGCCGCAGATCGAGGTCACCTTCGATATCGACGCCAACGGCATCGTCCACGTGTCAGCCAAGGATCTCGGCACGGGGAAGGAGCAGAGCATCAAGATCACCGCTTCGAGCGGTCTTTCCGAGGAAGAGATCGACAAGCTGGTCAAGGAGGCCGAGGCCCACGGCGAAGAGGACAAGAAGAAGAAGGAGCTGATCGAACTGAAGAATCAGGCAGATTCGCTGATCTACAGTGTCGAAAAGAACCTCAAAGAGATGGGCGATCAGCTGGATGCGGGGCAGAAATCCACCATAGAAGACGCCGTCGCCAGGCTCAAGAAGGCCATGGAAGGTGATGACGTCGACGCCATCAAGGCCGCCCAGGAGGAAGTGACCCAGGCCTCTCACAAACTGGCGGAGGCCATGTACGCGAAGGCAACCGCCAAAGAGCAGGCGGGCGGCGCCTCTGAGGGAGAACCGCAGGCCGAATCGGCCAAGGCCGACGACGACGTGGTCGATGCCGATTTCGAGGAAGTCGACAAATAGAGATCCGTTCACCCTCTTCGTTACAAAGATCGGTGCCCGGGGGAGATCCCCGGGCGCCGGTTTGACACGCAATCCGTTTTTTGTCATACTTCGGCAATCCGGCACGCGCAATCCTCTTCAGCGTCATCGACTCTCCCGCATTTTCTTATTCCTCTTCCAGGTCCTCCGGTCATCGGCGACGGGATGTGCGCCCGGATCCCGCAACAGGAAACATCCGCAAGGGAGATCAGACATGAAAGAGAAAAGACTGGAGAGTCTCATCGACATCGCCATCGACCGTGAGATAGAGGCCTGCGACTTTTACAAGAACCTGGCCGGAAGGGTCGAGGATCCGACCGTCAGGGACACGCTGGACTTCCTCGCGGGGGAGGAGCGGCGGCACCGGGAATTTCTGGAACGGTACCGCGACGGCCGCTATGAATCCGGCACCCTGCGCCTGGCCGATGTTGTCGATTACAAGATAGCCGAATACCTCGAAGCGCCCGATATCAAGAAAGACATGGACAGCGCGGAGGTGTATCTCGTCGCGGCACACCGTGAGCTCCAGTCGTACCGTTTTTACCGGGCTCTGGCTGATCTGCACCCGGACGGAGAGGCCAAGGACATGCTCCTCAGGATAGCCAGCGAAGAGATGAAACATAAGGAAAAGGTTGAATATCTGTACAGCAACACCGCCTTCCCGCAGACGGCGGGCGGCT